>DMQR01000082.1:0-5652 GCA_003455605.1 Cryomorphaceae bacterium
GGTGCCAAAGCTGTGAATGCCTTGAGTACAGAGTTCACAGTGCAAGCCTATCGCGATGGCAAAACCAAACGTGCCAAATTCGAATATGGGAAGCTCACCGAAGATGATGCTATCCAGGAAAGCAGCCAACGAAAAGGCACGAAAATAACCTTCCGTCCGGATCTTGATATTTTCCACAACTACCGTTTTATGATCGAGTATGTTGAGAAGATGATGTGGAATTACGCCTATCTCAATCCAGGATTGACCTTGTATTTGAATGGCGAGAAATTCTATTCTGAGAATGGGTTGAAAGATTTACTCAAGGACAACCTAGACGGAAATACCTTGCACGATATCATCCACTTGAAGGGGGAGGATATTGAGATTGCCCTAACGCACAACGAGCGCATGCAAGGCGAACAGTACTACAGCTTCGTGAACGGGCAGCACACGACCCAAGGGGGTACGCATCAAAATGCGCTCCGCGAGGGCATTGTGAACGTCATGCGCGACTTCTACAACAAGAATTTTGATGCGGCAGACATTCGTGCTTGTGTCATTGCGGCCATTTCGATTAAGGTCATCGAACCGGTTTTTGAGTCGCAAACGAAAACAAAACTGGGCTCTTTAGAAATGGCTCCTGGTGAGGTTCACGTGAGAACATTCGTGGGGAATTTCCTCAAAGAGCATTTGGATAATTACCTGCACCGAAATCCGCAGGTTGC
Source organism: Cryomorphaceae bacterium (assembly GCA_003455605.1). GTDB lineage: Bacteria > Bacteroidota > Bacteroidia > Flavobacteriales > Schleiferiaceae > UBA10364. The sequence goes on from DMQR01000082.1 coordinate 708, forward strand.
CGAGATTATCCTCAAGAAAATTCAACGAGCGGAACGCGAGCGTAAGGATTTGCAGGGGATTAGAAAATTGGCCCGGGAACGCGCTAAGAAAGCCTCGCTTCACAACAAAAAATTACGCGATTGTCGCGCCCACTTGAATGATGCAAAGTCCGGAAAGGAGGACCGTCGTTTGGAGACCACCTTATTCATTACCGAGGGTGATAGTGCATCGGGTTCCATCACGAAGAGTCGCGATGTGAATACGCAGGCTGTATTTTCGTTGAAAGGGAAGCCTCTGAATAGCTATGGGTTGAGCAAGAAAGTGGTTTATGAAAACGAAGAGTTCAACTTGCTACAGGCTGCCTTAAATATTGAGGACGGATTGGATGATTTGAGATACAATAATGTGGTGATTGCTACGGATGCGGATGTGGACGGTATGCACATTCGTCTGCTTCTCATCACGTTCTTCTTGCAGTTCTTTCCAGAATTGGTCCGAGAAGGGCATCTATATATCCTTCAAACGCCGCTGTTCCGTGTGAGAAACAAGAAGGAAACGCGCTATTGCTTTACGCCAGAGGAAAAGAATACGGCCATTTCGGAATTAGGACCGCGACCTGAGATTACACGCTTTAAGGGATTGGGTGAAATTTCACCGGATGAGTTCAAATACTTTATCGGTGAGGACATCCGTCTAGAGCCTGTGATGATTAGTAAAGATTATACTTCTGACGATTTGTTGGAATTCTACATGGGAAAAAATACCCCGAAACGCCAGGAGTTCATCATTGATAACCTACGAGTAGAGAAAAACCTTGAAGAGGAATTGCTGAACTGATGAGTGACGACATTCAAAGCCCCGAAGATTTTGACCCTGAATTGACCCCTGATACCACCCAAGAAGAGGAGGGCACGCGTATTACGAGGGTAAGCGGGATGTATGAAGATTATTTTCTTGATTACGCCTCTTATGTGATTTTGGAGCGCGCCGTACCTGCCTTGAACGATGGTTTGAAGCCCGTACAGCGTCGCTTACTCCACGCCATGAAAGATATGGATGACGGTCGCTTCCACAAGGTGGCGAACATTATCGGCCAGACTATGCGCTTCCATCCCCACGGGGATGCCTCTATCGGTGACGCTTTGGTACAAATGGGTCAGAAAGACCTGTTAATTGATTGTCAGGGGAACTGGGGAAATATATTGACCGGTGACGGTGCAGCGGCACCTCGTTATATCGAGGCACGTTTGACCAGGTTTGCACTCCATGTTGCCTACAGCCCGAAAGTCACGGAATGGCAATTATCCTATGACGGTCGTGCGAACGAGCCGTTGCATTTACCGATGAAGTTCCCTATGCTACTTGCCATGGGGGTAGAAGGGATTGCCGTGGGTTTGAGTACGAAGATTTTGCCGCACAACTTCTTGGAGCTCATCGATGCCTCTATCAAAGTATTGCAGGAGAAGGGCTTCAAACTCTTTCCAGATTTTCCGACAGGAGGTATCGCAGATTTCTCCAACTACAACGATGGGGAGCGTGGTTCTAGGGTCCGAGTACGTGCGCGCATTTCACAACTAGATAAGAATACCTTGGTCATCACGGAGATTCCATACAGTACGACTACGCAAAGTTTGATTGATAGCATTTTGAAGGCCAACGACAAGGGTAAGATCAAAATCAAAAAAATCGAAGATAATACGGCAGAGAACGTAGAGATTTTGGTGCACTTGCCAGCAGGGATTAGTCCGGATAAGACCATAGATGCCTTGTATGCCTTTACAAACTGTGAAGTGAGCATTGCCCCTTTGGCATGTAGTATCTACCAAGATACCCCGCTGTTTATTGGGGTTCGTGAGGTGTTGAAGCGCAGTACCATGGCCACTCGTGAGGTACTCAAGGCAGAATTAGAAATCAAATTATCGGAACTCCTAGAGCAATGGCACTTCGCCTCGCTCGAACGTATTTTCATTGAGAATAAGATCTACCGCGATATTGAGGAGGCCGAGACTTGGGAACAAGTCATCGAGTGCATCCGCAAAGGATTAACGCCCCACATTAAACACCTCATGCGTGAGGTTACGGATGATGATATCGTAAGATTGACTGAAATTAAGATCAAACGCATTTCTAAGTTTGACAGCAACAAGGCTAACGATAAGATTATCGAGCTTGAAGGTAAGATTGATGAGGTCAAGCATGATTTGGCTCACTTGACAGAGTTTGCAATCAACTACTTCAAAGATCTCAAAGAGAAATTTGGAAAAGGCCGTATGCGCAAAACAGAGATTGCCACCTTCGATAGTGTGGAAGCTGCTAAAGTGGTTATCCGCAATCAGAAGTTGTATGTAAACCGCGAAGAGGGTTTCGTGGGCTACGGCATGAAACGCGACGAATACGTATGTGAATGTTCGGATATCGACGACATCATCGTGTTCCGTAAAGATGGTAAGTATAGCGTAAGTAAGGTCAAGGATAAATCTTTTTTTGGCAAAAACATCGAATATGTAGCAGTGTGGAAGAAGGGCGACGATCGCACGGTTTATAATGCTATATACCAAGACGGCGCATCTAAAGTTAGCTATGTGAAGCGCTTTAGTGTGACCAGCATTACCCGAGATCGTGAATACGATATCAGTCGAGGAAATAAGGGCTCAAAGTTGCTGTACTTCACGGCGAACCCGAACGGGGAAGCTGAGGTGGTGACAGTCTTGATGAGAAAATTAGCCAAGCTTAAAAAACTCAAATTCGACCTCGATTTCAGTGAAATTGCGGTCAAGGGACGTGGCTCTAAAGGAAATATTGCAACGAAATTTTCTGTGAAACGCGTGGAGCTTAAGGAGCGCGGAGAGAGTACTCTAGAAGCACGTAAGGTTTGGTTTGATGAAACTGTACACCGATTGAACAGCGATGAACGAGGAAGATTAATTGGCTCTTTTAAAGGGGAGGACCGCATCCTTATTGCAGAGAAGAATGGTGCACTGAAAGTGGTGGTGCCGGAGCTTACTTTGCATTTCGATCCAGATATGATCTACTTGGAAAAGTTAGAAGCGGATCGTCCGGTGAGTGCCGTGTATTTTGACGGTGAGAAGAGCCGCTACTTTGTGAAGCGATTCCTTTGGGAAGGCGGCGATAAGGAAGAAAATATTATCACTGCGCATCCAAAGAGTGAGTTGGTCTATTTGAGCAATGCTTCTTTACCGAGAATTGAGATGTTGTACCGTAAACAAAAAGGTACCCAGAAAGATCCTGAAGAGGTGCTGTTGAGCGAATTCATTTCGGTCAAAGGCATTAAGGCGAAAGGGAACCAGTTGACTACCGATACCTTAAACAAGATTGTAGGGTTGGAGCCCCTTAATGAGCCAGAAGTGGCCGTAGAGGAGCTCCCAGATATCACACCTGCGGGACCAAGTGTCGGGGAGGTAGAGGTTGACATTCAAGATGCTGAGAGAATAGAGGAGAAGCAGGAGCCGGTTGCTGAGCTACCTAGGAAAGGCGAAAAAAAAGAATTGGCCCCGAAATCTGAACCTTCAAAGGAAAACAAAGGTTCTTATAGTGCGGATGATGAAGCGCCACAGATCACTTTAGATTTTTAACATGAAAACCCTACTCCTGGGCCTTAGTTTTTTAACCTGCATTGGCGTCTGTGCCCAACAGAGTTTCAATATTGTCCAAAAGAGTCATTTGACTTATTTGAACGAAAATAATGACATCTGGGGATATACAGATTCGGCCAGTGGTATTGAGTACGCCTTGGTTGGTACCACTGCAGGGGTTAGTATTGTGGACATCAGCATGGCGACGGCACCCGTGAAAAAGCAATTCATTCAAGGTCCATATTGCACTCACCGTGATTTGAAAACATGGGGTAACTATGCCTACGTAGTGCATGATATCCCTTTTACTTGGAACCAAATCTCGGAGTTTGGTCTACTCATTATTGATATGGATAGTGTCGACAACCCGGTCCCTACCTACAAAAACATAAATTATCCGGTTGAGTATCCTTCTGGGGTGTGGGATACGTTGAAGACAGTGCACAATCTTTATATTGATGAGAACGGCTATTGCTATTTGTTCGGAGCAAATATTGGGAATGGTGGTGCATTGATTTTGGATTTGAAGAGCGATCCATGGAACCCTACGGTGGTGGGTATTTATGATGATTACTATTTCCACGATGGAATGGTGCGTGGAGATACACTTTGGGGTTCTGCGGTAAACTCAGGAAAATTTGTGGTAGTGGATGTGACCCAAAAGGACTCTTTATTGACCTTGGTGACACATGGTACGCCGAATACGTACACACATAATACTTGGATTTCAGACGATAATAACACCCTGTTCTGTACGGACGAGGTGGCGGGTGCCTTTCTAAGTGCTTATGATGTAAGTGATTTGAGCAACATCACTGAACTTGACCGAATTCAAACTTCATTAGATACAGGAGTCGTGCCGCACAATGCTCACGTCCTTGGCCAATGGGTGGTGACCTCTTATTATACCGCAGGCGTTCAGATTGTAGATGCGAAATACCCAGAGTTACTAGTGGAGGTGGGGTACTTTGATACCTCTCCAAATTTCACTGGTGGTGGTTTTTTTGGGAATTGGGGTACTTATCCTTATTTCGAATCTGACCTAATCATTTGTTCCGACATTGAAGAAGGCTTGTGGGTACTCGAGCCGACCTATGTGGAGGCATCAAGATTGCACATTGTGGTATACGATAGCATCACCAAAGCGCCGATGAGTAATGTTAACATTTCCTTTAATAAGCTCAGCAAAGTAGTGGAGAGCAATATTGATGGATTGGCGGACATTGGTACGCCATTGCAGGTTCAAGATAGTTTAATTGTAAGCATGCCTGGGTTTGTTACTCATCGCCAGCAATACCTGTGGGTAGGTGGCATTTTCGATACGGTCAAAGTGGCTTTGCTAAATGTCAATAACGTCGGCATAGGAGAAGAA
>DMQR01000082.1:6039-7692 GCA_003455605.1 Cryomorphaceae bacterium
CTAAATGGGGTGGAGAATGCAGCATTTATCTTGTTCAATACAGCTGGTATGAACGTCTATGAAGGCAATACCATGGGTAGTAGCGTGGAATTACCACAACTACCGCACGGTCATTACATCCTTGCATTGGACGGGAATTACGGATACCGTCGCTTCCCGTTGGTCTTGCTGCCTTAGAAATTAGTTGTATATCCTTTCTCGCGGTAGAAGTCTTCAATGATGGCGAGGACTTGCTCCGGTGTATCTACCAGGTGAAGGAGGTCTGTATCGTTAGGTGAAATTTTACCCGAAGCCTTCAGCGTGTTTTCAACCCAATCCTTGAGTCCAGCCCAAAATTCATTACCGACTAGGATCACGGGGAAACGGTCGATTTTTCCGGTCTGAATTAACGTGACTGCTTCGAATAATTCATCCAAGGTCCCAAATCCGCCTGGCATGACCACAAAGGCTTGACTGTATTTGACGAACATGACCTTGCGTGCGAAGAAATAATCAAAGTTGAGGTTCTTATCGTGGTCAATGTGCGGGTTGGAGCTCTGCTCGAAGGGCAGATCAATATTCAAACCAACAGATGGCCCTTTACCCTTTTGTGCGCCGCGGTTTGCCGCCTCCATAATCCCAGGCCCCCCGCCTGTTATTACGCCATAGCCGCGTTGGGCTAATTTAAAAGCAATGTCTTCCGCTGCCTGGAGATATTGGGCTTCTGTTTTATCTGTACGGGCGCTTCCAAAGATGCTGACACTGGGTCCGATACGACCGAGGTTTTCATAGCCATGTACAAACTCTGCCATGACTTTGAACAATCCCCAGCTATTGTGGCTCTGGATTTCTGTCCAAGATTTGCGTGGTTGGTGGTTCATGAGATCTGATTTAGGTTATAATTCCAATTTAAGAAATTGGCCTGTAATACTTTCAGGATTTTTTGCTACTTCTTCGGGAGTACCCGTCGCGACGATTTGACCACCTCCGGAGCCGCCCTCCGGTCCTAGGTCTACAATATGATCCGCTTGCTTAATCACGTCCATATTATGCTCTATAATGATGATGCTATTGCCTTGGCTTACCAAGCGCTGTATCACTTGCATTAGTACGCGAACATCCTCAAAGTGCAGCCCAGTGGTGGGTTCATCCAAAATGTATAACGTACTTCCGGTATCTTTCTTACTGAGTTCTGAGGCCAATTTTACGCGCTGCGCTTCACCACCACTCAGTGTGGTACTCGGCTGTCCTAATCTGATATAGCCCAGTCCTACATCTACAAGTGTACTTAGCTTTTGCTGAATTTTTGGTACATGTTCGAAGAAGACAAGAGCATCATCAATACTCATGTTCAGTACATCCGAAATACTCTTGCCTTTGTAACGCACCTCTAAGGTTTCACGATTAAATCGCTTGCCTTGACAGGTTTCACAGTGTACATAGACGTCGGGAAGGAAATTCATTTCAATGGTTCGTAAACCGGCCCCTTCACAAGTTTCACAGCGACCACCTTTTACGTTAAAAGAGAATCGCCCCGGCTTATAGCCACGGACCTTGCTCTCTGGTAAGCCCGCAAATAGTTGTCGAATCTCCGACCAAACACCCGTATAGGTAGCGGGGTTGGATCGCGGTGTACGGCCAATAGGGCTCTGATCGATATCAATAATCTTATCA
>DMQR01000082.1:8028-8165 GCA_003455605.1 Cryomorphaceae bacterium
TCAATACCCTCAATGCGCTCGTACGGATGAGGTTTATTCAGTGCGCGGAAAATGGCGGTGTTCAGAATAGGATAGAGCGTGCCGTTTATCAGGGTAGATTTACCGCTACCACTAACTCCTGTTACACAAGTCAGGAC
>DMQR01000209.1:0-2525 GCA_003455605.1 Cryomorphaceae bacterium
CCAGGGCGCAGACGGATGTGCTCGTCCCACTCTAACGACCGGATATTATCTTCGGTATATTGTGCCTCTTGTGCCATAAAATTTCTTGGAATTCAAAGAATCCAATTTAACAAGAGGTGCCCTATTTTACGCGGTATACAAGTCGAATCTATGCACAGGTTTTACACATTGAAACGGAAATGCATGACATCGCCATCACGAACGATGTATTCCTTCCCTTCAACGCGTATCTTACCCGCCTCTTTTACAGCACTTTCACTGCCTAATTGGTCGTAGTCAGAATAGCTAATCACCTCAGCACGAATGAATCCTTTTTCGAAATCGCTGTGTATAACTCCTGCCGCCTGTGGTGCAGTCATACCATTATTGATGGTCCAAGCGCGAACTTCCTTCACACCGGCAGTAAAATAGGTCTGCAAACTGAGTAATTCATAGGCCGCGCGAATGACGCGATTCACTCCGGCATCTTCTAGGCCCAATTCCTCCAAGAACATCTGCTTCTCCTCGTAAGTTTCCAGTTCAGCAATATCAGATTCAGTACTCACAGCGATGTGAATACATCCTGCGCCCTCTTTTACCGCCATAGCTTGCACTACTTCAACATAGGGATTTCCCGTCTTAGCAGAACTCTCGTCCACGTTACACAAGTACAAAACCGGCTTATCTGTCAGGAGCTGCATTTCTTTCAACAACAATGTTTCACGATCATTTCTTTCGAAGCCACGAACGTTACGTCCCTCCTCAACATATTTGATCAAACGCTCTAATGACTCTCCATTCAATTTTGCCTCTTTTTCGCCACTTTTAGACATTTTTTTGGCTTTTTCGAGTCGTTTTTCGATCGTTTCTAGGTCTTTTAGCTGTAATTCCGTATCAATAGTCTCTTTATCACGGATGGGATTCACACTACCATCTACGTGGGTTACATTGTCGTTTTCAAAACATCTAAGAACATGTATAATGGCATTTGTTTCACGGATGTTCCCCAAGAATTGGTTTCCTAATCCCTCCCCTTTCGAAGCACCACGAACCAGACCCGCGATATCTACGATTTCTACGTTGGCAGGTTGTACGCGTTCTGGGTTTACCAATTCTGATAAACGCTCCAAACGCACATCCGGTACGATCACCTGACCCACATTGGGCTCGATGGTACAAAACGGATAGTTCGCCGCTTGGGCTTTTGCGCTAGACAAACAGTTGAATAAAGTACTCTTACCTACGTTAGGTAAACCTACAATGCCACATTTCATAATTCGAAGATTAAGGGCGCAAAGATAGTCCGATTCTTTGTTAGCAACGTGTGTATATGTGGTCAATCAAAAAAATTACCTCACCGACAACATACCTTATTTTTGAACGTATTAAGATGTAATACTTTTCACATGTCAGCACAAGACCTGCAAGCCGTTGTATCACAAGTCCGCAGAGATATCGTTCGAATGGTTCACGCCGTAAATTCTGGGCACCCTGGAGGCTCTTTAGGATGTACCGAATTCCTTATTGCACTCTACTTCGAGCAGATGAACCACAATGCCAAGTCCTTTTCGATGAACGGCGTGGGTGAAGATCTATTCTTTCTTTCAAACGGACACATTTCACCAGTTATCTATAGTGTATTGGCACGTTCCGGATACTTCCCCGTGGAAGAATTAGCCACCTTTAGAAAAATCAATACTCGCCTTCAAGGACACCCTACAACGCACGATAATCTACCTGGAATTCGTATCGCTTCAGGTTCCCTAGGACAAGGCATGAGCGTCGCTATCGGTGCTGCCGAGGCGAAAAAACTCAATAAGGATAACAGCATCGTGTACACGCTCCACGGCGACGGCGAGTTGCAAGAAGGACAAATTTGGGAAGCGACTATGTATGCCTCTGCTAAGAAAGTAGATAACCTGATCTGTACTGTGGATGTGAATGAGAAGCAAATCGACGGTTCTACCGACGAGGTAATGGCCATGGGTTCATTGCGCGCAAAATTCGAAGCGTTCGGATGGCACGTGCTTTCAATCGAAAAGGGCAATGATTTGAATGCTATTCTTGTCACTTTGGCGGAAGCGAAGGCTGTTACAGGTCAGGGTAAACCGATCTGTATCCTTTTGCACACTGAAATGGGCAACGGGGTTGACTTCATGATGGGCTCTCATAAATGGCATGGTGTAGCGCCTAATGACGAACAATTGGCCAGTGCACTTGCGCAAAACGCTGAAACACTAGGCGATTACTAAATGCTTCATCGCTTCGCAGCCATACTATTCTTCTTTTGTGCAACGGCTCAACTTTGGTCTCAGACAAAGCCTGAGGGCGAACCAGAACCGTTGACAAGAATTCTATTCGTATTCGACGGCTCCCAGAGTATGTATGGCCGTTGGGAAAGCGGAACAAAAATTCAGGTTGCGCAAAGATTGATGGGTCAAATGCTAGATTCATTACAAGACATTCAGGGTGAGGCAAATTTCCAATTAGCACTCCGTATCTACGGCCACCAAAAGCCAGTTCCGCCTCAGGACTGTTCTGATACC
>DMQR01000209.1:2863-5651 GCA_003455605.1 Cryomorphaceae bacterium
AAGCTCGAAGTCCCCTTTGGTACCGGGAATATCTACAAAATCAAACGCGTGCTGCGTGCCATCAACCCCATGGGTACCACCCCTATTGCAGGATCATTGATGAAAGCCGCCGATGATTTCCCGCCCTGTGCCAACTGCCGCAACATCATCATCCTCATCACCGACGGTGTAGAAGCTTGTGATGGAGATCCTTGCATTGTCAGCCAACGCCTCCAAAAGCAAGGTATCATCCTGAAGCCTTTTGTGATCGGCATCGGAATGGACGAAAACTTTAAAGAGAGCTTCGAATGCGTGGGCACCTTCTTTGATGCCGCCCATGAAAATACCTTTAAGAACGTATTAGGTGTGGTCATTTCACAGGCCTTAGACAATACCACAGCCCAAATCAACCTACTCGACATCAACGGCAAACCTACCGAGACGAACGTACCTATCATCCTCTACGACCACACCTCTCAAAAGGTGAAGAAGAGCTTCGTACATACTTTAAATTTTAAAGGACAGCCGGATACCTTGGTACTTGATCCCCTAGTCGTATACGATATGGAGGTGCACACGGTGCCGCCCGTTCGCGTGGACAGTATCACTATCTATGCAGGCGCCCACACACATATCGGCGCTTCTACCCCACAAGGACAGCTCGACTTGCGTTCCAATACTCGTCAGAACACAATCATTTCGTGCATCATCAAGCCGCACGGAAAAAATGAAATCTTACACGTACAGGAGTTTGGGACGGTCCAACGCTACATCAGCGGTACCTATGATTTGGAAATCCTTACCCTCCCCCGCATTATCCAAAGTGGTATTGCCATAGATGCTAGTGCTACCACCACAATAGCTGTCCCTCCACCAGGGATGGTTACTCTACGAACTGGGACTAGTGGCTATGGTTCCATTTTTGTTCTGCGCGAAAATGGTTACGAATGGGTGACTGACCTGAGTGAGAGCAGTGAACGCCAAGTGTTCCAACTTCAACCGGGTCAGTATCTTGTCGTTTTCCGTAGCAAATTCGCGCAGGAAACGGGCTACAGCAAAACGAAAGAATTTAAAGTCAGCTCAGGCTCTTCAACTATTGTGAAAATTAACTAAGCATGAAAAAGTACACCAACACAGGCAATAAGGACACGCGCTCGGGATTCGGCGCTGGTTTGCAAGAATTGGGTAATGAGAACGAAAATGTGGTTGCACTTTGTGCAGACCTCACCGGTTCCTTGAAAATGAATGCCTTCGCTAATGAGCACCCGGAAAGATTCTTCCAGGTAGGTATTGCCGAAGCCAATATGATGGGCATAGCCGCAGGGATGACCATTGGCGGTAAGATTCCGTTTACAGGAACTTTTGCGAACTTCTCTACAGGCCGGGTGTACGACCAAATCCGTCAAAGCATAGCCTACTCCGGCAAGAATGTGAAAATCTGTGCCTCTCACGCGGGTCTTACTCTTGGGGAGGACGGTGCCACACACCAAATCTTGGAAGATATCGGTTTAATGAAAATGTTGCCACACATGGTTGTAATCAATCCTTGTGATTACAACCAAACCAAGGCAGCTACCAAAGCCATTGCAGCACACGAAGGACCGGTTTACTTACGTTTCGGACGCCCTTCGGTGGCAAACTTTACCCCAGCAGACGGTGCTGGATTCACCATCGGTAAAGCGGAGGTGTTAACAGAAGGATCTGATGTGACTATCATCGCTACTGGACATTTGGTTTGGGAAGCCATACAAGCTGCTGAAGTCCTCGAAGCACAAGGCATCAGTTTAGAAGTCATCAATATGCATACCATTAAGCCCCTTGATGAGGCGGCTATTCTCACTTCAGTAGGGAAAACCGGGTGTGTCGTGACAGCAGAAGAGCACAACCGCCACGGCGGCTTGGGCGAGAGTGTCGCACAAGTATTGACTACGAATGATCCTGCTCCACAAGAGTTCGTGGCGGTAAATGATAGCTTTGGAGAAAGCGGCAAGCCGGCGCAACTCATGGAAAAATACGGGCTAAATACCGAAGCTATTGAAGCGGCAGTCAAAAAAGTGATGGGCCGTAAATAATCGATTAAACCTTTTGTACCTTCTTATCATCTAAGGAATGATGGAGGCGCCAAAAGACATTCAAAGCCTTCTATTGCGTGAGCAGTGGGAGACTTCTTTTTTTGAAATCGTTGAGCATTACAGCGAAAGGCTCTATCAATGTGCTTTCGGCATTCTGGGCAATCACGACGATGCCAATGACGCGGTGCAAGAAGCCTTTATCAGTATTTGGAAAAACCTCCACAAGTTCGAGGGCAAGAGTTCCATTTTCTCTTGGTGCTATGCCATTGTGCGCAACCAAAGTTTGTCTGAACTGCGCAAACGCGGTAATAGGTATGTGGAAGATGTGGAGGCACAAGTGGATTTGAAGGATGACACGTCGATACGTTGGACGGCGAAAGAGATTGAGAACCAATTAGCCCGTGCACTCGCCATGCTTCCAGACAAACAGCGTATGGTCTTTGAACTGCGCTATTATCAGGACATGCCGTACGATGCGATGGCCGAACTTACCCACACATCAGTAGGCGCTTTGAAAGCGAGTTACCATCATGCCAAGAAAAAAATTGGCTACCAATTAACCCAAGCATTAAACCTTCCGTAAACTTTTACATCTAACTACTAATGAAAACAACGCCAAAACATACAATGCCGCCAGGCTACCATTACGCGCTCAAAGCCGCGCTGCATGGCATACCGGAGGCCCATCCCGTGGACCGCAAAATAAAAAAGTCCCGTGCCCGCCCTGCGGTATCCTT
>DMQR01000217.1:0-1446 GCA_003455605.1 Cryomorphaceae bacterium
CCAGAAGTATCCTTGAATGGATCACCTACCGTATCACCCGTTACAGATGCTTTGTGTGCTTCTGAACCTTTAAAGGTCATTTCACCGTCGATCATTACACCAGCCTCAAAAGACTTCTTAGCGTTGTCCCAAGCACCACCAGCGTTGTTCTGGAAGATTGCCCAAAGGACACCTGATACAGCAACACCTGCCATGTATCCACCAAGCATTTCAGCCGCCTCTTGACCAGAGTAACCGAATACCATCGGCAAGAAACCGATAACTATTGGGAAGATGATAGTCATTGCACCCGGCAACATCATTTCTTTCAAAGATGCTTGTGTAGAGATTTCAACACATTTATCGTACTCAGGCTCTGCTTTATACTCCATGATACCTGGAATCTCTGCAAACTGACGACGTACTTCTTTTACCATCTCCATCGCAGCTTTACCTACAGAGTTCATTGCCAATGCAGAGAACACTACAGGAACCATACCCCCTACGAATAGCATCGCAAGAACTGGCGCTTTAAAGATGTTGATACCGTTAATTCCTGTGAAGGTTACGAAGGCAGCGAACAATGCCAATGCAGTAAGTGCTGCAGAAGCAATGGCGAAACCTTTACCGATAGCCGCAGTAGTATTTCCTACTGAATCTAAAATATCTGTACGCTCACGTACTTCGTCTGGAAGTTCGCTCATCTCAGCGATACCACCAGCGTTATCCGCGATAGGACCAAAAGCATCGATAGCCAACTGCATGGCAGTAGTTGCCATCATCGCAGAAGCTGCAATGGCCACACCGTAGAATCCTGCGAATGCGTAAGCAGCCCAAATAGCACCAGCGAACAAAAGGATTGGAGCGAAAGTCGAAATCATACCTGTACCCAAACCAGCGATAATGTTGGTTGCAGCACCTGTAGATGATTTTTGCACGATATCAAGAACTGGCTTTTTACCCAAACCAGTGTAGTATTCTGTGAAGTAAGAGATCAATGCACCTACTGCCAAACCAACAACTACAGCGCCAAATACATCACCGCTTGCAACTGTTTTAACTCCTTCACCGAAGAAGTTCATGTCCATGGCTACAGGAAGCATCATGTTGATCAATACGTATGAACCGATCGCAGTCAATACGATAGACGTCCAGTTACCCGTGTTCAATGCACGCTGAACTTCTGGCTCTTTAGCGTCATTGCTGTTCACGCGGACAAGGAAAGTACCGATGATTGAGAATAGGATACCTACACCTGCAATCATTAGTGGAAGAAGAATTGGACCCATACCCAACGCTTCACCTGTAGATTGAAGGTGCTCGTTAATTACGTAGTTACCTAATACCATGGAAGCCAACACTGTGGCTACGTACGAACCGAACAAATCGGCACCCATACCCGCAACATCACCTACGTTATCACCTACGTTATCTGCAATAGTCGCAGGGTTACGTGGGTCATCTTCA
>DMQR01000217.1:1776-4510 GCA_003455605.1 Cryomorphaceae bacterium
TCTTCAGGAATACCTGCTTCAACTTTACCTACAAGGTCAGCACCTACGTCGGCAGCTTTCGTATAGATACCACCGCCTACACGCGCAAACAACGCGATAGATTCAGCGCCTAGAGAGAAACCGGCCAGGGCTTCCAAAACAACAGTCATCTCGTCGTAGAAGTTACCGCCTTCAGTCACGAACCAGCCTACGAGCAATGCGAACAATGCACTAAGACCAAATACAGCAAGACCGGCAACACCCAGTCCCATTACTGTACCTCCACGGAACGATACCTTCAAAGCCTCTGGCAAAGAAGTACGAGCCGCTTGTGTAGTACGAACGTTCGCGTCAGTAGCGATGCGCATACCAATGTTGCCAGCAACTGCAGAGAATACTGCACCGATAACGAAGGCCACTACGATGAACCAGTGTGTGGTTTCAACGACAGAAGAAATAATACCTAAAAGAATGCCAGCAATAACTACGAATACGGCAAGGATGCGGTACTCAGCATTCAAGAATGCCATGGCGCCTTCTTTTACATAAGAAGCCAATTTTGACATCTTTTCGGTTCCAGTATCTTGTTTAACTACCCATGACCGTAGGACGAACATGTAGACAAGACCAACAATTCCCAAAAGCGGGACTACAAAAAGCAAGTTTTCCATTATAACGATGGTTTGATAAAAAATCAGCCCTCCATGCAATTACAAAGAGGGCTGCAAATATAAGCGTTAGAGTCTTTATCTCAACCTAGGTCGAAAAAGCTCGGAGTTATTGAACGTACATGACCGATTTCACTGCGTCAATCACTTGTCCAACCTGTGGCAAGAATGCCTCAAGAAGGGTTGGTGAATATGGCGCTGGAGTATCGGTAGTGGTGATACGCTTTACAGAAGCATCTAGGTAATCAAAGGCTTCCGATTGTACTTTATATGCGATTTCAGTCGCGATAGAGCCCAAGGGCCACGCTTCTTCTAAACACACTAAACGGTTGGTTTTCTTGACGCTTTCAATCACGGTAGCGTAATCAATTGGACGAACCGTACGTAAATCAATAATCTCACAAGAAATACCTTCAGCAGCCAACAAATCCGCTGCTTCGTATGCAACTTTGATGATTTTACCGAACGATACGATGGTTACGTCCGTTCCTTTACGCTTGATATCAGCAACACCGATAGGCAATGTGTACTCTCCTTCCGGCACTTCACCTTTATCGCCGTACATCTGCTCACTTTCCATGAAGATCACTGGATCGTTGTCGCGAATCGCGCTCTTCAATAGACCTTTACAATCGTAAGGATTAGAAGGAACGATTACTTTCAAACCTGGACAGTTTGCGTACCAGCTCTCAAATGCTTGGGAGTGTGTCGCTGCCAACTGACCGGCAGAAGCCGTCGGTCCACGAAATACAATAGGTACGTTAATTTGACCACCGGACATCTGCTTCATTTTCGCAGCGTTATTGATAATCTGGTCGATAGCCACCATCGAGAAGTTGAACGTCATAAATTCCACGATAGGACGCAAACCGTTCATAGCTGCCCCAACAGAAATACCAGCAAAACCAAGCTCTGCAATAGGCGTATCGAGTACGCGCTTTGGACCAAATTCATCCAGCATCCCCTTTGATGCCTTATAAGCTCCATTGTATTCCGCTACTTCTTCACCCATCAAATAGATGCTCTCGTCACGGCGCATTTCCTCGCTCATGGCCTCACATACGGCCTCTCTAAACTGGATTGTCTTCATAGTCAATAGATGTATCGAGCGGCAAATATAGTATGCATTGCGGAGGTAGACTACCACAAAGTGGTATAGGAGGGAGAAAACTCAATAATTCCTACTTTTTTCCTTTGGATTTATTATGCGTGCATAGTAATTTTAGGGGCGGAAAAACAATTATCACGTGAATATACTTGTTTGTATCAGCCATGTACCGGACACTACAGCGAAGATCAACTTCACTACGGACGGTTCGGCATTCGATCCCTTAGGTGTTCAATTCGTCATTAATCCTTACGACGAATTCGGATTGACCAAAGCCCTGCATATTAAAGAAGCCCAAGGCGCGACCATTACAGTGCTGAACGTGGGAGGGCCAGAAACAGAACCAACTCTGCGCAAGGCAATGGCCATTGGAGCCGATCAAGCTATACGCTTAAACGCCACCCCTACGGACGCTATCACAGTTGCGAAGTCCATCAAGAACCACATTCAGGCGAACACGTATGATTTGATCATTTGTGGACAGGAGAGCATTGACTACAATGGACAACAAGTTCCTGCAATGGTCGCTGCATTCCTCGATCTTCCATTTGTCAATGCTTGCGTAGGTTTAGATATCAATGGCGATACGGCTACCGCTAAGGCAGAAATCGACGGTGGACACACTACTTACAGCTGTTCACTTCCTATGGTCGTGGGCGGTAAAAAAGGGTTGGTTGAAGAAAAAGACCTCCGTATCCCAAACATGCGTGGCATCATGACGGCTCGCACCAAACCTCTTATTGTAGAAGAAGGCGAGGGCGGCGGACATACCGCAGCGGTTTCCTTTGCTAAACCGGCAGCTAAATCTGCCGTGAAATTGGTCCCAGCAGATCAAGTTAATGAGCTTGTGCGCATGCTGCACGAAGAATCCAAATCCATCTAATACGAAGAATGATGATTGTAGTATTTGTTGAAAGTTGGAATAACCAATTCAAAAAGGCTTCGTTTGAAGCAGTGAGCTATGCCCGCAGTTGGGCCA
>DMQR01000208.1 GCA_003455605.1 Cryomorphaceae bacterium
AAAACTGGATTAGGATTGACCTCGTGGATTGATAGCTATCATGCGATGGAGGTAAACGTGGACCAATTAGTTTGGAATCAAGGTACGCCAGTACTAAACTTTCGAAACTTGAACCTTGGCTCTATGCAGGCAGCTGTTTTCGAAAGTAAGCAGTTTTTCCGTATCTCCCGTATGGAGGAAATTGCCGGTTTACAACAAACACATCCGTTGATGAACCTCCGAGATGCAGCCTACGCTTGGGGATATAATGACGCACCGCTCAAGGATTTGATTTACGCCCTACGTATGCCTATGGACCAGGGGGAGAAATTCCTTTATGAAATGGCTATTCAAGGTTTTGTGATCTTCGATCAAGACCAACAAACCATAACACTAACTGACCGGCTGTTTGAATACTTGTTGAACTGGCAAGGCAAAAGAGATTATGATGTTATCCAATTCGTTTCTCGCGTTGAGCAGGGCAATAACGCTCAAGTAAGTCTGCTGAATTACCAAATGAATATCGCGGGTATAGGGATGATTGCCGTCAGTGATTCTCAAGAGGTTAATCTCTTTCCTAAAGGTGGGCTAATTACGGTGAACCGCGGAATGAACTTCAACTTTGATGGCCGTATCAACGCGGGTCTCTTTAGTTACTGGGGTAAAGACTACGCTTTCAATTATGATAACTTTATGATTGACATGCCGCGCATTGACTCGATGCGTTTTAAGGTTAAGGAATTCAATCCTCCACCGGGCGAGCGTGCCGCGCTGGTGAATGTCCAAACCGTACTTTCAGATCTTCAAGGCCGACTTCGCATTGACCAAGCCGAAAATAAGAGTTCGAAGGAATACTATCCTGAATACCCCATATTCGAAGCACTCAACAACTCTTTTGTGTATTATGACCACCCTCGTATACACAACGGTATTTACGAACGAAGCAGCTTCTACATGGCCGTCGAACCGTTCACTATCGATTCACTAGACAATGCGACCACGGACGGATTATTGTTCGACGCTACCTTCCATAGTGCCGATATATTCCCCACATTCCCACAGCCGTTGATGGTGATGCCGGATTATTCGCTCGGCTTCCAAACCCAAATACCTCCAACTCCGGTCTTCAAGAGCTCCGGGATTTTTGAAGGCTCGTTGGCATTATCCAGTAAAGGGTTGCATGCTGATGGTAGCATTGATTACAGACAAAGCCACTTAGTGCACAAGGATATATTGTTCTTCCCAAAACAAGCTTCCGGGCGTGCAACCACTTTTGGCATCGCGGAAAATACCACCATGGGAGGTGGTTATCCTTTTGTTCAAGGTACCGATAATCCTTTCCTTTGGTTACCTTATGAGGACGAGCTGGAGATTGAGTCGCGCAATGTTCCATTTGATATGTATGGCGAACCTGAAGTGGTGGCTGAGGGCAAGTTGCGCTATGGCGGAAAAGGGCTCTTTGGCGTCGGAGAGCTGCGTTATGGCACCGCGAAGCATAATAGTGAAAATGATGGATACCAATTCTTCCATCGTTCCTTCATCTCTGCAGCCCAAGACTTCCGTGTGAAAACCAAGTTTGATGACGAGCAATGGGCTTTCCAGATGTTAGATGCTACCTGTGACATCAACTTTGATAAACAGTTGGGTCTATTCGATAAGCTCAACCCCTATAGTACTATTGAGTTCCCTGCCAACCAATACATGGCCTACATGGATCATGCTGAATGGAAGATGGAAGAAGCAACAGTGGACATTAAGCACAACATGGAAGGCGAGGCCTTCATGGTCAGCACGCATCCCTTACAGGATAGCTTGGACTTCACTGCGGGTTTTGCCCGCTTCTCACTCGCACCTAGCATCCTTGAGGCCTTTGATGTACCTGAAATAGATGTGGCCGATTCTCGCATCCTACCCGACAGTGGTCATATCGTCATCCGCATGAATGCGGACATGGACCCGCTAGAAAACGCCCGCATTGTCGCAAACAGGTTTAGTCAGCTACATGAATTCTATGAATCTGTAGTACGTATCCGTGGTAAATATCGCTATACTGCCCATGGGGTCTACGATTACGAGGACGAGGAAGGTAGCACTTGGCCCATTGACTTTGAAAGCATCAAACCCGATACCTCAGGAACCACCATCGGGGAGGCAACCATCGCAGAAGCTGACGAATTCTACCTCAGTCCCTATTTCGGTTACCGAGGGAAAATCACCTTGCGTGCTGATGAGATTCCAATGTTTTACCTCGGTTCGATCAAACTCCAGAACGAGTGTAAGAACCTGCAGAGTATGTGGTATGATATCGCCTCCGAAATTGATCCTTCGGATATTGTAATTGAACTTCCAGAAAACGATCCTACGAGTCTAGCGGATAACACGTTCAACGGTATTTATATCTCGCAAGATAGTTTAGGCGGTCATAGTAATTTCCTGTCCAAATACGCCGACCGACGTGATATTGAATTAATCAGTGCAAATGGTGTTTTATTTTATGATTTCGAAGAGCAAGGTTATGTGATTACAACAACGTCAAAACTTAAAGATTCCCGAACCCCAGATCCGTATTTAATCTTTTATAATTACGATTGTGAACTATATGGAACAGGCCCTCTGAAAATATTGAGTAATACAGGTTTGGTAAACAGTAATATGGGAGGTGCAGCACATCATTATCTCAATAAGGATGAGGTTACTATTGATGCTGTTTGGACAATTGAAGCTCCATTGGATAAAGAACAATGGGAAAACGTGGCAAAACTTTTCACTGATTTTTCAGCAGCTGATATAGTCGATGATTTTAATTACCAAGAGGGCATATATTCTCTTTTAGGTAAGAAGGATGGTTCAAAATTTTTGAATGACTTTAGTCAATTCGATGGAAATGATAGGTTCCCAAAAGAATTTAGAAGTTCATTGGTTTTAGGTAATATATCAATGCGCTACAGCGGTAAATACAAGTCCTTCCAAGGCAATGGCGAGGCCATCATCCAAAATATTTACAGTATACCTGTATTCGCCAAAGTGGATTGCTTAGTTGAAATTAAAGAGCGGAGTAGAGGAGGCGAATTCACCCTTTACCTCGATAATGGCACCGACTACCTTTTCATTAACTATAAGGGTAGTTTAATGAGCATCCGTTCTTCAGACGACACCTTTAACGATGCCATTCTTGCCAAGGATACTAAAGACCGCAGCGTCGCCGCCAAAGGCAATAAATCTGGTTTCTCTTATAACCTTGCAGGAAAAGGAAAAATCTTGCTCCTTAAACGCAGATTCGGCATCGAGGATTAAAGTGAATAATTTTTTTCTCAAGCTTGCATCAAATGCTGCCTAGCATATAAATTTGACCTCATGAGCACGAAAGAGCAATATCAAAGCCATCAAGAAACCATTCTTCAAGCGGAAGGTTCTCTGGTC
>DMQR01000195.1:0-1109 GCA_003455605.1 Cryomorphaceae bacterium
TGGAGTGATTGGCGGCGTCAAGGATGAAGATGATATTTACCTGTTAGAAAGTGCTGCTCGGGTATTTACTGAACCTGAAGTTCAGCTGGAAGTGTTCGCTCACGATGTGGACGGTAAACGCGTTTGGGAAATTGAAATCCCGGAGGTAAAAAGCAAGCCGTACCGCGTTGATGAAAAAGAAGGTAAGTTAGCCTATGTGCGAGTTCAGGATGAAAACAAGGTAGCAGGGGCTGTCTTAGCTGAGGCCTGGAAACAAGAGTTGAGTGATCAAAGCAAGCGCCCTGTGGCTTTTTCCGAAAAAGAGCAGCGACTCATTCAATACCTGAAGGATTACAATACGGTCACCACGAGCAAAGCTGCAAAGGTCATGCAAATACCTCGTCAGAAAGCCATCGCAACTCTAGCGCGACTCATTCGCTGGGAAGTGATTGACTGGGAGATCACCGATGGCATGTTCTTGTTACGCTTCGACTAAAGGAATCTTTGAGGATTGGGTATGGTTCTAAGGGCCCAATGAATCAACGTGTTCAACTCGTCCTCGGGTACCAATCCTTTTTTAATTCCGGCCTTTTCCATACCTAAGGTGAGGTGGTGAAGTACAATTCCGCAACTGACAGAAACATTAAAGCTCTCCACGAATCCTCGCATGGGTATATAAATGCGTTCGTCCGCCAATTCTTGGATCAATGGGGATGCCCCCTCCTGCTCATTGCCGAATAATATGGTCGCGGGGACTGCTGGATCAATAGCATCAATTGGAATGGCCTCCTCGTCCAGAGCGGTGACGTAAAGTTTGCGTCCCGAGACTTTTAATTGGTCTGCCCATTCCTTCGTGCCTCCTTCATTGTAAGTATTGAAAAAACTAGTATCTAGCCACTTCTCTACCCCTTTTGAAATACCGCTACTCACATTGAAGCGCTCGTTCTTATCATACACGTCCACCTTATGTATTCCGAAAGCATCGGCGGTACGCATAAGCGCTGAGGCATTTTGGGATTTCATCATATCCTCAAGGGCCAAAGAAAAATGTCGGGTGCGCTGGGCGACTTTATCTTGAAACAATTGGCGTTTGTGGTCGGTTAATTCCAAACTCAAGTTCTCATAGAATG
>DMQR01000195.1:1420-4927 GCA_003455605.1 Cryomorphaceae bacterium
AATTCCAAACTCAAGTTAGCATAGAATGCTCTTTTTGCCTCCATATCCCAATTCTTCCAATCCGATGTGCCCATTTCTTTGTTTCTTTGCGTTGCTCAAAAATAATAGAGATGTTCAGTAAAATCATTCGACTCGGATTAACAGCTGCAATCTTTGCTTGGTCAATCTATCAATTCGCTGATGGAGAAATAGGAAATGGTATCGCGTTGCTCTTCCCAATGGGACTTGTATTGTTTACCTATTTCCGCAACGAGCGCATTTTACTTACTCTATGGCACATGAGAAAAAACGATGTTGCCAAAGCCGAAAAAGCATTGGCCGGTATTCGGAATCCAGAGAAAAGCTTGATTAAAGGTCAACTGGCTTATTACTACCTTCTTATGGGTATGATTGAGAGCCAACGCAAAGTAGGTAAGGCAGAAACCTTGCTCAAAAGAGCTCTCAACACTGGATTAAGATTGGACCAAGATAAAGCATTGGCAAAACTGAATCTCGCAGGAATCGCATTGACAAAGCGTCGTAAGAAGGAGGCACAAATCCTTTTGACCGAGGTAAAGAAGCTTGATAAAAACGGTGCACTTGCAGAGCAAACCAAATACATCAAGCAACAAATGAAGCGAATCTAAGGCTTCACGCGAACCACAATCACTATAGGGTGTTAAGTTGATACTTAATCCAACACTATGCACACCCTAGAATGCATTCAAAGGCTACCTATTACCGTTGAAGAGGCTTGGAACTTTTTTCAAAGTCCAGGCAACTTGGCTACCATTACCCCTGATTACATGGGCTTTAACATTATGTCTGAAGTACCTGAGCAGATGTATCCGGGCCTATTCATAGACTATAAAGTCAGTCCTTTACTTGGGATTAAAATGAATTGGACCACGGAAATTACTCATGTGGATGGTCCAAAGTATTTCGTAGACGAACAGCGTGTAGGACCATATGCTATCTGGCATCACGAACATCACTTCAAAGCCATTCCGGGCGGTGTCGAAATGCTCGACCGAGTGAGTTATAAAATTCCATTAGGGATCTTAGGAAAGATTGCACACCCCATTATAGTGCGTCCTAAGCTGGAAGAGATTTTTGATTACCGTTTCAAAAAGGTTGAGGAGCTCTTTGGCACATGGCGCGAATCATAGGCATAGATTACGGCTCGAAGTTGGCTGGCACAACAGTCCTGGCAATATTCGATTCAGACACGAAGCACACCCTTCTAGAGCAAAGTTCAAAAAAACAGGATGCAGATGCGTTTGTCCTGTCCACACTTCGCGAGCATCCCGCTGATTTGGTAGGTATTGATGCTCCCCTATCCTTGCCTGGAATTTACCGCGACTTGGAGGGAAATAATGATTTCCATTATCGCGCCGCTGACCGTCAAGCAAAGGCCATGAGCCCCATGTTTCTTGGTGGATTAACGGCAAGAGCCATGAAATTGGCCTCGGAGATTGAAGCGACGACTATTGAAGTTTATCCAAAGCTTAGCGCGGAACGTTACCTGCTCCAAGAACTAGGTTATAAAGGCGATCAAGAAGCTATTGCGCATTGTCTAATGGCTTTAATCCAACGAACTGAATTGCCAGTTGCTGAGTTATCTATTGAGAATTGGCACCAATTCGACGCCTTGCTCGCATTAGAGATCACCTGGCGCTACCACAACAACCTCGCAGATCAGTATGGGGATGCGAAGGAAGGAATGCTTTATTTTTGACCCATGGCTAAGGACAAACGTACCCACAACCCTATCGATCCGGATAAAATCGCCGAAAACGCGAACATCCTTCCCCATGGCTCTAGTCTTAGCGCGCCTGCGTTCAAGGCGGTAGATGCCGTGAAGAACAAAAGCCTTAATCTCAATGCCATGGAGTTGCAGACCGACATGCAACTGGACCAAATCCGTACGCAAATTGAATTACTGGCCGAACAAGCCCGCAAAATTCATGAGCGCAAAGCATTGAGTGAAGAGATTTACAAGGCGCAAATGGGATTCAAGCCAGAAATTAATCACGTGTATTATCTGTACCGCAAAAACGAAGATCAGAATGTGTTGAGCATGATTGCACCGCATGAATGGCGCAATTGTCCACATGAATTTATGTATCAAATTCGACTGCTTGCGGACCATACTTGGGACATTCTCGATTATCGGCAATAATGCTCTCTTACATCCACCACATCTCTGATCCTAAGCGTCCTACACTGGTATTGTTACACGGTTACGGATCCAATAAAGAAGACCTTTATGGTCTTAAACCCTATTTACCAAAACTCAACATTGTTTGCTTCCAAGCCCCTATTTCATTGGCTATGGGAGGTTATGCTTGGTATTCTATTCAATGGGAAAACGGTGCTAAGATGATTGATGGAGCGGCTGTCGTAGAGGCTGCCCAGCTTGTACTGGAATCACTCAAGACTTGGCAAGAGCAGCATGTGCGGAGCAACGAGGTGTTCATTGGCGGTTTCTCCCAAGGCGCCATAACAGCTCTTCAAATCCTATTACAAGGATTCAAGGCTAAAGGATTCGTTTTGATGAGCGGCTATGCACTACCAGAATGGCACGAAGTATTGAAATCACTGTCAACGAATGCTCCTATTTTTCAAAGCCATGGTACAATGGACCCGGTGATCCCATATACTTGGGCCGAGGCCACAGCAGAAGGCCTCCGTCATTTAAGTGAATATACCTTCCATTCCTACCCCATGGCTCACAGCCTGAATACGCAGTGCTTGCAGGATATCCATGAGTTTTTAATTCCCTTGATCGATTAGAAATTGGGCGATTTGTATTGCTGCATCACCACTTCCATACGGAGTTTCTTGTGGTAGTGGTTGCTTCAACATTCTACGGACTTTCTGACTCAAAGGTTCAGTTGCACCCAGGGGATACAACACATTAGCGCCAATATCCACTAATTCTACCCATTCCGTTTCATTTCTCAAGGTGATGCAATGTTTCCCTAAGAAATAAGCCTCTTTCTGTAGACCTCCGCTATCGGTAATCACGATAGCACATTGCTGAATGGCCCAAAGCATTTCCAAATACCCCACCGGTGGCACAGTAAAGAACTTAATCTCCACCCCAGCCTTTTCCACCTCATTTCGTGTGGACGGATGCAAGGGCATCCATACAGGAATTCCTTGTTGATGTAATTCATTCAGACTTGCAATTCGTTCCTTCAATCTTTCTGGATGCTTCACGTTCTCCATGCGATGCAGGGTTGCTAGAGCAAAAGGCTTTTGAAACCATTCCAATACTCCCATAGTCTCGTGGTGGCGGGCAAAGAGTGAAAACATCTGAACGGCATCGAACATGGTATCTCCTACGTTTACGACACGTTGATATGGTAAAATACCTTCGTCTTCTATGTTTCCATCTGCAGCCGCAGAGGGAGTAAAGAGAATGTGTGAAAGTTGATCAGTTTGAATTCTATTCCATTCCTCGGGCATTTCATCGTTAAAGGAACGAAGCCCAGCTTCGACATGGATGATAGGAATACCCCA
>DMQR01000084.1:0-2701 GCA_003455605.1 Cryomorphaceae bacterium
AAGTACTGTGGGGCCTATTACTCTGCAAGTCTCTACTTCAGATTTAGATCTCAATGGTGTAGATGCTCATCCAACGCGATGTCCGCATCCGCAGACTGCAGAAAAGATGGAAGCCTATATCGAGCAATGCCGCGCTGAAAAAGACAGTACAGGCGGTGTGATTACCGCTGTCGCATCAGGAGTACCGGTAGGCTTAGGCGAACCTGTTTTTGATAAGCTACAAGCAGACCTTGCCAAGGCGCTCATGAGTATCAATGCAGTCAAGGGTTTTGAGATCGGTTCAGGCTTTGCAGCGGCTGCAATGCGCGGCAGTGCTCACAACGATGCCATTACTGAAGATTTTACAACGGCATCCAACAATGCCGGCGGGGTAGTTGGTGGATTGAGTAACGGCGCGCCCATCGAGGTTCGCGTCGCCTTTAAGCCGGTGGCCACAATAGGAAAAGAACAACAAACTGTCGATAAGGACGGTAAAGCCGCAGTGTTGGCTGCTAAAGGGCGCCACGATCCTTGTGTGGTGCCGCGTGCCGTGCCTATTGTTGAAGCTATGATTCAGCTGGTGTTGGCCGACCACTACTTACGAAACTTGAAATACACTCGATGAAAAAACCTTCTTTACCTGTTCAGATCATTATTGGGTTAATTCTTGGGATTCTTTGGGCGTTGCTTAGTTCAACCATGGGCTGGAGTGAATTTACCTTAGACTGGATTGCTCCTTTCGGAACGATTTTCATCAACCTACTGAAACTTATTGCTATTCCTTTGGTGCTCTTTTCGATCATCGCGGGAATTGGGAACTTGAGTGATACTGCGACGCTTGGACGCATGGGAGTGAAGACCCTCTTGCTCTACATCGGATCTACTGTTTTGGCAGCTTCGATGGGTATGGTCATAGCAAATACCTTCAACCCAGGAAAGCAAACCTCAGAGGAACAACTTCAGATCAACCGCGTGGCTTACGAATTATGGGTTAACGATACGGAAGGGGTAGAATTTTTTGATGACCTTCGATTACTCTCGGATCCTGCCATGCAAGTATATATGTCTGATGCCCAAGCGACATTGGCAGAGCAGCTTAACAATGAGGAACTCAATGCCAAAGTGGCCAAAGCCAATGCGGTTCAGAGTTCCAAGAAAGACGGCCCGCTCCAATTCTTCGTAGATATGGTACCGTCTAACATCTTCTTATCGTTTAACGATAGTCTTATGCTGCAGGTAATCTTCTTTGCCATCTTTTTTGGTATCGTTTTAGTGATGTTGCCTAACACCCAAATGGCGCCTGTAGCGAACTTGATGAATGGCTTATCAGATATCTTCATCAAGATGGTAGATGTCGTTATGAAGGGCGCGCCTATTTTTGTCTTTGCACTTTTAGCTGGGAAACTTGCGGCAATGGCCGGGGATGAGCCGGGCCGATTAGTTGAAATTTTCAAAGCTCTCGGCGCCTACACCGGGTATACCATCTTAGGATTGTTGTTCATGATTTTGGTGCTTTATCCGACTGTTTTGGCCTATTTAATCAACAAGAAGACGGGTATGGGCTACATGAAAAGCTGGGGCTATTTCATGCGCGGCATTCGTCCAGCACAGCTGCTCGCATTCTCCACCTCCTCAACTGCGGCCACCTTGCCCGTGACTATGGACTGTGTGCGCGATAATCTCGGTGTTGATGAGGAAATAGGCTCATTTGTTTTGCCCGTAGGAGCGACAATCAATATGGACGGTACAGCATTATACCAGACGGTTGCGGTGATTTTTATGGCCCAATTCCACATGATCGACCTTACCCTTGCTCAGCAAGCCACTATAATCTTCACAGCAACTCTGGCATCTATCGGTGCGGCATCAGTTCCCTCGGCAGGAATGATCATGCTTATACCTATTCTTGAAAGTGTGGGACTTAATCCGGCGTGGATTGCCATCATTTTCCCAGTAGACCGAATCATTGATATGGTACGTACTGTACTCAACCTCACTGGTGATGCCTCGGTAAGTACCATTATTGCCTTAACAGAAGATAAGTTCCACGTTGTGGATCAAGAGGATTTATAATGCGCCACATCCTTAGCCTCGCGTTCATACTTATTGGCCTTGAGCTCCAAGCTCAACCCGTTAAAGTGACTTTAGGTACCTATTGCGGTGGCGACCATAAAAGCCCTACCAGTGAAATTGAGAAGGGCCTTCGTGCCATAAATATGGGCGACTACCCAAATGCCCAAGTCTACATTGGCGCTGCCTTACGCCAAAACGAAAACGACCAACATGCACTATATCTCAGGGGGGAATTGAGCATCCGTATCGGGAGGATTCAAATTGCCGAAGCCAGTTGGAAACAATTGGTTCGACGCTGTCCTGGCTACAAACCAGAAATCCTATTCATGATAGGCACATTGGCTATAGAAGGTGGAAGTCTTGAAGAAGCCAAAGGATATCTAAAGCAGTGGCTCGCTCGTGAGGATAGAGAATATGCCTATGACAAAGAGGCGGAGGCAATGTTGGCAGAGATAAATATCAAGCAGAGCTTTTTCAATAGTCCTGTACCTTACGATCCCAAGCCTGCTCGCAATGTGAATACTCGTTGGGACGAGTACTTAGCTGCATTAACTCCCGATGGCTCCGCGTTCTACTTTACCCGACGTAGCCAAAAGCGAAACAAATACGATGGTCCAGCGGGAACTCTTCGGCAAGTGGAAGAATTTAG
>DMQR01000084.1:3090-5037 GCA_003455605.1 Cryomorphaceae bacterium
TAGAATATCCATTTAACGCTCAATACAACGAGGGTGGCCCTAGCATGACCGCAGACAACACCTTCATGGCTTTTACCATCTGCGAGCGAGATGAGCGCACGGGTGAGCAGTTTTGTGATTTGTATTATACCACTTTTACCTACGGCGTGTGGAACGGCATTCGTAAATTCCCGGAAGGAATCAATACGGACAAGCATTGGGAAAGCCAGCCAAGCATTTCGCCAAATGGGGATGTTCTTTATTTCACGAGCGATCGCCCCGGAGGATTTGGTGGTTTGGATATTTATCGCGCTTACAGATTTTCTGATGGTGAGTGGGGTGATCCCGAAAATTTGGGCCCTGCGGTCAATACTAGGAAGAATGAAAAGAGTCCTTTCATCCACCCGGATAGTGAGAGTTTGTACTTCGCTAGCGACGGACATCCGGGTATGGGCGGATACGATTTATTCAAGATTAAAGTAGTGCGCGGTTCTGCCGGTTGGGAGAAGCCTCAGAATTTGGGCTATCCTATCAATACTGAGAAAGATGAGATCGGTTTGATGGTGACCATGGACGGACAACAAGCCTATTTTGCGACGAATAAGATCAATTCGGCGAACGGCTGGGACATCTACTACTTCGACCTCTACGAAGCTGTTCAGCCTGAGGAGGTGGTTCTTGTCAAAGGCCAATTAAAAACTGCGGATTTTGTCACCGACGATGAGCCGAAAGTCGTACTGAAAAATTCTAAAACTAGCCAAGAGACGAACTTGAACATAAATGAGGAAAACGGTTCCTTTTCTGCGGTCGTCATGAAAAAAGAATTGAATGACATAATAATAACTTTAGAGGCGAAAAAGGCATCATTTAGTGCTGCTCCTTTGCGCCTGATGCCAAAATTAGAGAATCAAATAAATGTTGTTGAACTGGAGTTAATACATGATGAATTGGCCGCTGGTGAATCCTACCCACTTCCACATATTCTATTTCAAACGGCGTCAGATCGATTTGATGCCCAGAGTGAATTACTTATCGCTGAGTTTTCGGAATTCTTAGCAGCTACCCCTTCATTGAGCGTGGAGATTCAAGGTCACACTGATAATATTGGAGATGCTGGGGCCAATTTGGCCTTGAGTCAGCGTCGTGCCCGTCGTGTGGCCGAGACCGTTAAATCCTATGGCATTGACGCCGCTCGTATCACCTCACGTGGATATGGTGAAACTAGGCCAGTTGCTTCCAATGATACAGAGGTCGGCCGGGCGCAAAACCGCCGTACTGTATTCGTGGTAAAATCTTTGTAACAAAAAAAATCCCCAACCAACGGTCGGAGATTTTCGATTCAAATCTTCTGTGGATTAGAAGCGACGCTCTTTGATACGAGCCGCTTTACCGGTGCGCTCTCTCTGGTAGAAGATGCGTGCGCGACGTACTTTACCTTTCTTGTTGACTTCAATCTTCTCGATAGCTGGAAGATGTACTGGGAAGATACGTTCTACACCTACATTACCGCTCATTTTACGGATGGTAAATGTTTCAGTAACACCTGAGCCTCTGCGCTGTAATACCACGCCGCGGAAAAACTGCGTACGGGTTTTATCACCTTCTTTAATCTGTGTGTATACTGTAATAGTATCACCAGCACCAAATTCGGGAAGGTCTTTCTTTTCTACAAATTCGCTTTGAACGAACTGGACTAAATCCATGGTATAAAAAATTTACAATCACTATGAGCCAACATTCACAACTTTTGCCAGAGGTTGACACTTAGTCCCTTTGGGGACGGCAAAAATAGATAAAAATTCTAATTAAAACTGCTCGCGTACAGCAAAGTGGAAATCGCCTTCGATTTGAGCGTTTTCGTCGCTATCAGAACCGTGTACAGCGTTCTCGCCAATACTAGTAGCGTACTTCGCGCGGATGGTGCCTTCAGCAGCTTCAGCTGGGTTAGTAGAACCGATCAGCATTCGG
>DMQR01000113.1 GCA_003455605.1 Cryomorphaceae bacterium
GCGTAGTACAAGATGAAGTTGATTCCGCTCAATTGGTTGAAGAACGCAAGTAAAAAGGCAAGAAGAAGGCTCTTATTGTATTTGCCGCTGAAGACACTGCCGTTCGCTTCTTCCTCACTTTGGTGGGCTTTAATGGTGTCCAATTCTACTTTGCCAGATGCTTCATCGCCATGCAGCAATTGAAGCGTTTGGAGTGCACCGGCAGCATCTCCGCGCTCTACCATGAGCCACCGTGGAGAGTTAGGTATCCCGGGAATAAGCAAGCAATACAGTGCAGCTGGAAGTGCTTCTATACCCAGCATCCAACGCCAGTCGTTACTGCCGCCAACACCGTCAAGGAGATAATTCGAGATGAAAGCGATAAGGATACCAAAGACAATATTGAACTGGTACAAGGCTACTAATCGGCCGCGTGATTTTGCAGAGCTGATTTCGCTGATGTAGGTAGGTGCAGCTACAGTGGAGGCACCGACGCCGACACCGCCAAGTAATCGGAAAAAGGAGAACATGTAGGGATCAGTGGCCAAACCTGACCCTAGAGCACTCACTAGGTATAGTATACCCACCCAAATAAGGGTTTTCTTACGGCCGTATTTCTTGGTTGGAATTCCACCGGCTAGCGATCCCAACACCGTGCCCCATAGTGCCATCGACATGATGAAAACACCATGGAACCATGCGGAGGTTTGCCAAAGTTCTTTAATGGGAGTATTTGCTCCTGAGATTACGACAGTATCAAAGCCGAATAAAAAGCCGGCTAAAGCCACCGTCACGGACCAATTCCAAGTTTTGTTCATTTAAGAGTAAGTTAACAAGCGCACAATGTAATACTATCGTTGGAAAATTGGTCGCAAGAATTCGATGTATCTTTGCCTCGCAATCGCACTGATGCCATTGCCACCTTTTATGACATTTGATTCCTTAGGACTCGATTCTCGAATCATATCTGCCTTGAAAAATCAAGGATATACAATGCCAACTCCTATTCAAGCTCAGAGTATCCCTATTCTTTTGGAAGGGTATGATTTGCTCGGTACCGCGCAGACAGGTACAGGAAAAACGGCTGCCTTTACTATTCCGATAATTGAGCATCTCTTAAAAGCCAAGTCCTTTAAGACTAGAAAAATTAAAGCCTTAGTAGTAACCCCCACTCGTGAGCTCGCGCTGCAGGTAGGTGAAAATGCCATGCGCTATAGCCACGGTACAGGATTACGCACAGCTGTAATTTTTGGAGGTGTAGGTCAAAATCCACAAGTGGATCAGTTAAAAAAAGGCGTAGACTATATGGTCGCCACTCCAGGTAGACTCTTGGACCTGCATCAGCAAGGTTTTATTGATCTAAGATTCTTGACGCATTTCGTGCTCGATGAGGCAGATCAGATGTTGGACATGGGATTCATCCATGATATCCGCAAGCTTTTAAAGATCATCCCTCAAAAACGCCAAAGTTTATTCTTCTCGGCAACTATGCCAAAAGATATTATCTCGTTGAGCGAGCAAATCCTCAAGCCAAACTATAAGCAAGTACGCATTGCAGTAGCGAAGCCAACGGCGGAGCGCGTCTCACAAGAGGTGTACTACGTATCGAAAAAGGAAAAGCCGGCTTTGTTGGTGGAATTGTTAAAGACTTTTGATGGGGAAACCTTGGTTTTTGGACGTACCAAATACGGCTGTGATAAGGTCGTTCGCATCCTCTCTAAAAAAGGTATAAAGGCTGCCGCCATTCACGGAAATAAGAGCCAAAATGCACGTCAGAAGGCGCTGAAAGGTTTCAAGACCGGAGAATTACAAGTATTGGTGGCTACTGATATCGCAGCGCGTGGCATTGATATCTCAGGATTAGAATACGTGGTAAACTATGAGCTGCCCAATATTCCGGAGACCTATGTGCACCGTATAGGGCGCACGGGTCGTGCGGATGCATCAGGGAGCAGTGTATCTTTCTGTTCGGCGGATGAGCGCGAGTATTTGAAGGATATCGAGAAGCTGATAAAATTGGATATTCCGCTAGTTGAAGACCATCCATTTTCGGCTGGTGCTGCGGAGGAGTGGGCGGATCCAGAAAATCGCAAGCCTAAAAAGCAGGGCCAGCGCGGTCCGCGCCACAGGCGTGGCGGTAAGCGCAAACCTCGGAGAAGATTTTAAGATATATCCTAACCTATAAATAGGCGAAAATGAAAACCTTCGCGTGCCTTCGGCACTCGACTCGCTGCTTTGCAGCTGAAGTTTTCTTTCACTGGCCCCGTGTGGAGTGGATCTCTCATTCGAACAAAGCCAGCGTAAGAATTTCGCTGGCTTTGTTCTCACTCTTGATCACCAAGTGGAGCTGGCGAGAATCGAACTCGCGTCCAAACAAGGAAGCCTGAGGCTTTCTACATGCTTATCTTGTGATTAGGTTTTCGACCAATCTCTGAGCACAAGCACCCTAATCATGGCTTAGCCTCTAATCTTGAATTGGCCCGCGAGGCGAGAGCTAATTGCATTCCTGAATTTTCCACACCTCGTGATCAAGCGCCTCAGGACTTGGGCTCTTGCGAGATGTTCAGCTCCTGCACCTAGTGTAGGATTAGCAAAATCGACATCCTGTCAGATTAAGCGGCCAAAGCGTAAGAATCTTCGCCAGTTATAAAAAGTGAAGCGGTGTATTAACGAGCTGCCCCTTCCGCGCTCGACATGCTTACATCAACCTTCGGCTTGCTGTCAAAACCAGTCAGCCCCGATTTAGAGGGCAAAGATACACCAATTCTATACTATAATTGTGAACAGTTGTACTACCTTTAGAAGTATGAAAATCGGTATTCTTAGAGAGGGTAAAGTCCCTATAGACAAACGTGTAGCATTGACCCCGAATCACGCCTCTGCATTACAACAAATATTTTCTTGTACGGTGGTGGTCCAACCATCGCCCATCCGTGCTATTGGAGACGACGAATATGTTGCAGCAGGTATTGTGCTGCAAGAGGATCTGAGCGATTGTGATGTGCTCTTTGGAGTAAAAGAGGTACCCATTGATCAGGTAATTCCGAACAAGACGTATTTTTTCTTCTCGCACACGTACAAAAAGCAGCCCTACAACGCGAAATTGTTGAAGGCCTGTGTGGAGCGTAATATTCGTTTGATTGATTACGAATTACTCACTAAAAATGGTGCCCGTATGGTTGCCTTTGGTCGCTTTGCGGGGCTCGTAGGCGCTTACAATGGCTTACGCGGATGGGGCGAGAAATACGGCCAATATAAATTAAAGCCGGCTCATGAGTGCA
>DMQR01000027.1 GCA_003455605.1 Cryomorphaceae bacterium
CGTCAAAGTCCAAGTCGACGAGAAGGCCCACGAACTTCATTTAGGCCCTGGCGATATGATGACCGTTCCAGCCAACACCCCGCACAGCCCCGTTCGTCACGAGGGCAGTATTGGCCTAGTTGTCGAGCGCATTCGCGAGGGACGTGGCTTCACTGACGGCTTACTGTGGTATTGCGATAACTGTAACAACAAGCTGCACGAAACCTACTTCGAGCTCAAAAACATCGAAACAGATTTCTTGCCTCGGTTCAAAGAATATTACGGATCTGAAGAACACCGCACCTGTTCCGAATGTGGGCACGTGATGGAGACCGACTCTAGATTCGTATAATATGTGTGATATTACCTCTAGAAACTTCACGGTAGATATCCATACTCATATTTTGCCCGAGCACATCCCGAACTTTCGCGAGCGTTTTGGCTATGGCGGTTTCATCAACCTCGACCACCACGTTCCTTGTCGTGCTCGCATGATGAAGGACGGAGAATTTTTCCGAGAAATTCAAGATAATTGCTGGTCGCCGGAGACCCGTATCAATGAATGTGGCCACCAACACGTCGACGTCCAGGTATTGTCGACCGTTCCCGTCATGTTTAACTACTGGGCCAAGCCCGAGCACACCCTCGAAGTGAGCCAATTCCTCAATGACCACATCGCTGAAATCTGTGACCGGTATCCTGACCGTTTTGTCGGCCTAGGCACCTTGCCCATGCAGGCCCCAGATTTAGCCATTCAGGAATTGCGTCGCTGTAAAAAGATTGGCCTCAAAGGCATTGAGATTGGCACCCACATCAACGATTGGAACCTCGACGCCCCGGAACTCTTCCCCATTTTCGAGGCCTGTCAAGACGAAGATATGGCCATATTCGTCCACCCGTGGGACATGATGAGCAAGGAAAAAATGCCCAAATATTGGTTGCCATGGTTGGTCGGCATGCCGGCAGAAAGCTCCCTGGCCATCTGCTCCATGATTTTTGGAGGTATCTTTGAGCGGTTGCCAAAGTTGCGAGTTGCCTTCGCCCATGGCGGAGGTTCCTTCCCTGCAACATTAGGCCGAGTACAGCACGGATTCGACGTCCGTCCAGACCTCTGTGCTGTAGATAATAACATCTCTCCCCGCGAATACATGGGTAAATTCTGGCTCGATTCTCTTGTCCACGACCCGAAGATGCTCGATTATATTGTGGGTTTGGTGGGTGAAAATCGCGTGGCACTCGGGACAGATTATCCCTTTCCGCTCGGCGAGTTGGAGCCTGGAAAATGGATTAATGGCATGCCTTGGAGTCACGAGCGTAAGGGCAAGTTATTGCATGGCGCAGCGCTGGAGTGGCTTAATATGGATTTGGGCATATTCATCTAAGCCAAAAAAGCATGGGATTGTCATTGGATTTTCAATAATTTTGACCTTCACAACCTCCCTCTATGAGTGATCCGATCAAACACGAATGTGGTATTGCATTTGTGCGCCTTAGAAAGCCTCTTAAATATTACGTAGAGAAATACGGAACGGCATTTTACGGCCTCAACAAGATGTACCTCCTCATGGAGAAGCAGCGCAACCGCGGACAAGATGGTGCGGGATTGGCAAATATCAAGCTCAACACTGAACCAGGTACGCGCTACATTTCTCGTTACCGCAGTGTCGAAACCAACAGTATCGGCGACATTTTCGGTAAAGTACAAAAGCGTATCGCTGAAGGCGTGGGTTCGGATCATGAGAAACTCAAGGATGTGCCTTGGTTGAAGCAAAACTTGCCCTTTACCGGTGAGGTTTACCTGGGTCACCTTCGCTACGGTACTTACGGCGGAAATACCATTGAGGCTTGTCACCCCTTCTTGCGTCAGAACAACTGGCCAACGCGTAACTTGATTGTAGCGGGGAACTTCAATATGACTAATGTTGATGAGCTGTTTGATGAGTTAGTAGAATTGGGCCAACATCCGAAAGAAAAGGCGGATACGATTACCATTATGGAGAAGATTGGACACTTCTTGGACGAGGCAAACGATGATTTGTATTACAAGCTCAAGGACGAGGGCTACACGAAAAAACAAGCAACTGAGGAGATTTCAAAGCGTTTAGACGTGGCGGATATTCTGCGTCGTGCCTCGAAGAAGTGGGACGGTGGATATACTATAGCCGGAATGATGGGTCACGGTGATGCTTTCGTATTGCGTGATCCCGCTGGAATTCGCCCAACTTTCTATTACTATGATGATGAAATCGTCGTGGTGGCTTCAGAGCGCCCTGTAATTCAAACGGCGATGAATTTACCGACAGATGCCGTTCAGGAGTTGCCTCCAGGTGCTACGATTGTGGTCAAAAAGGCCGGAGATGTGAGCATCGAGCAGATCAAAGATCCTTTAACATACAATGCCTGTTCTTTCGAACGCATTTACTTCTCTCGCGGAAACGATAAAGACATATATAATGAGCGCATAGAATTGGGCCGTAGACTCATCCCTAAAATTCTCGACAAGGTGGAAGGCGATGTAGACAATACGGTCTTGAGCTTCATTCCGAATACCGCTGAGGTCAGCTTCTACGGTATGGTGAAAGGAATGGAGGACCACTTCAATATGTTGAAGTTTGAAAAAATTCAAGGACTTAAAAATCCGACGCCGGAAGCGCTTCAGGAAATTCTAAAAACTCGTCCGCGCGTGGAAAAAGTGGCTTGGAAAGATGTGAAACTGCGCACTTTCATTACTGAGGACAGCTCTCGCGATGATTTGGTGAGCCACGTGTACGACATTACCCACGGTACGGTTACCGGCAACGACCATTTGGTGGTCATCGACGATAGCATTGTTCGTGGAACTACCTTGCGTCAGAGTATCTTGAAGATTTTCGATCGCCTCGGTCCTAAGCACATTGTTATCGCCTCTTCGGCACCACAGATTCGCTACCCAGATTGTTACGGCATTGATATGGCGCGCATGGGTAATTTCGTGGCGTTCCGAGCTGCAGTTGAGTTGCTGAAAGACCGAGGACAGGAAGGCTTAATTCAAGAAGTATACAAGAAGTGTAAGGCCCAAGAACAAATCGCTGATACAGAGTTACAGAACTTCGTGAAAGATATTTACGAGCCATTTACAGCACAAGAAATCAGCGATAAGATTGCAGAAATTTTGACTCCAGAAGGCGTGAATGCAAGGGTGAGTATCATCTACCAGGATATTGAAGACTTGCACGAAAGCTGTCCTTCAAGCCCGGGTGATTGGTACTTTAGCGGAAACTATCCGACCCCAGGTGGAAACCGCGTCGTGAACCGTTCCTTCATTTATTATGTTGAAGGACGTACAGAACGAGCATATTAAACAGTGAAGATTTATACCAAAACAGGCGACGGAGGCCAGACCTCTTTGTTAAACGGAACCCGTGTGTCGAAAGCGGAATTGCGTTTGGAAGCTTACGGTACATTAGACGAGCTGAACAGTCATTTAGGCTTGTTGGTAGTTGAGGCAAATTCTCATTTCCCACTTTCAGAAGCTATTCAAAGCCAATTATTTGCGATGGGTTCGCACCTCGCATTGGATGGCCAAGCTGAATTTCCGATGCCTAAATGGGACGAGGAATTGGCAGGCCGGTTAGAACAGCAGATAGACAGCTGGAACGAGCAACTCCCGGAATTAAAAAATTTTGTGTTGCCAGGCGGATCTGCCTCAAGCGCGCAATGTCATGTGGCCCGAACCGTTTGTCGTCGCGCGGAACGTGTTGTGGTAGCACTATCTGAAACGGCAGAGGTCAACGGGGAAATCCCTGCCTTTTTAAACAGATTATCGGATTACCTCTTTGTCATGGCCCGATGGATGGATTTTTCTGCAGGGGCGGAGGACAGAATCTGGACGCCTAAGTATTAAGCACTTACATTTTTTAAAAAGGTGTTGCATAAGTGAAGTAAAAAACTACTTTTGCACACTTAGAACAGTGAACAACACTACGAAATAGACATATGTACTGGACATTAGAATTAGCATCGTACTTGAGCGACGCACCGTGGCCGGCCACACGCGATGAGCTCATTGATTATGCCATTCGTACCGGAGCCCCTCTGGAAGTAGTAGAAAACCTTCAAGC
>DMQR01000126.1:0-199 GCA_003455605.1 Cryomorphaceae bacterium
AATGGGTATTAAAACAGTAGCTGTTTATTCTGAAGTTGACCGTCGCGCACCGCATGTGCTGTTTGCGGATGAAGCAGTTTGTGTTGGTCCAGCACCTTCATCGGAGAGTTACTTGAGAGGTGCAGAGATTGTGGGCGTTGCAAAGGAATTGGGTGTGGATGGCATTCATCCGGGCTATGGTTTCTTAAGTGAAAATGCT
>DMQR01000126.1:512-2519 GCA_003455605.1 Cryomorphaceae bacterium
TATGGTTTCTTAAGTGAAAATGCTGCTTTTGCCGCTGAGGTGGAGGCTGCAGGTATGACCTTTATTGGCCCCCGAACACATGCCATTGAAGTTATGGGGGATAAGCTCAGTGCGAAGGATGCAGTCAAGGATTTTGAGGTGCCTTTGGTACCGGGTTCTGAGGGCGAAGTGCAGGATGTGCAAGAGGCTTTAGTTATTGCAGAGTCCATCGGTTTTCCAGTGATGATAAAGGCCAGTGCTGGTGGTGGTGGTAAGGGAATGCGTATCGTACAAGAGGCTGCAGAATTTGAGTCACAGATGAAACGTGCTGTTAGTGAGGCTACCAATAGCTTTGGTAACGGAGCAGTCTTTGTAGAGAAATACATTCAGAACCCTCGTCATATAGAAATTCAGGTCTTAGCAGATGAGCACGGGAACGTGGTGCATCTTTTTGAGCGTGAATGTTCTATTCAGCGTCGCCACCAAAAGGTTATTGAAGAGGCACCATCTGTGGTGTTGACTCCGGAGTTGCGAGAGGCTATGGGAAGAGCAGCGGTGAACGTAGCTAAGGCGTGTGATTACCGTGGTGCGGGGACTGTTGAGTTTATTTTCGAGCCAGGCGGCACATTCTATTTCTTAGAGATGAACACGCGATTGCAGGTGGAGCACCCAGTGACAGAGCAAATCACGGGTGTGGATCTGGTAAAGGCCCAAATCCGTATTGCACAGGGTGAAAAATTATGGTTCGCACAGGAGGATTTGAAGATACAAGGACACGCACTAGAGGTTCGTGTATATGCTGAGAATGCTGCGGAGAACTTCATGCCGGCCATAGGTACGTTGCTTGAGTACAAGCGACCACAAGGGTTGGGTATTCGCGTGGATGATGGGCTTGAAGAAGGTATGGAAGTCAGTATATATTACGATCCTATGATAGCGAAGCTGATCACCTTTGGAACGGATCGCACCGAAGCTATTGCCCGAATGAAGCGCGCCATCAGCGAATATAGAATATCTGGTGTTCAGACTACCTTGGATTTCGCGGATTACGTAGTGGATCATGAGGCCTTTATCAGTGGGGATTTTGACACGCATTTCGTGGAAAAATACTTTACACCTGAAGTGTTGCAAGGCGATGATATAGATGCGGAATCCATTGGAGCCATGGCCTTGGCAAGTTTGTTGCAAGTGCAAAAGGGTCATCAAAAGATTCAAAAAAATGGAACGACCAGTCGCTGGAAAGCGAATCGTACTTAGTCTGATTCTATCGGCGATGGGATGGAGCCTACAGGCGCAGGTTGATACCTTGTCTCGCGTGGAGGACGCCAATAGTTCTTTGGTGGGCCAATTAGTTATTGACGGCGATACAATTCCATGGGCTGTATTGGACGAGATCTTATTCGTTCCAGCGCCAACACTCAATGATTTTCAGGCACGTCGACAGTATTACATGCTGATGAAGAAGGTGAAGCGCGTATACCCTTATGTGCGTCAGGCTGCCATGCGGATGGATAGTGTAAATATTAAGCTCGAAGGAATCGAGGGGCGTCGCAAGAGGAAGAAATACGTGAAGGAGTACCAAGATTTTTTGGAGGAACGTTTTGAGCCAGAGCTGCGCCGTTTGACAAGAAGTGAGGGTCAGATTTTGAGTAAGCTTATCTATAGGGAGACGGGCACGAGTGTCTATGAGATCATCAAGACCTATAGAAATGGATTTTCGGCCCGATTCTGGTCACTCACCGCTTGGTGGTACGATATTAACTTGAAAAAGCCCTACGATCCTGTGGAGGATGCTGAGGATAAGTTAATCGAGAATATTCTGGTGCGGAAGTTCATTGCGGGGGGATTGGTCCCGGCGAGAGAAGAAGAGCGTCTGCTTTATCAAGGCAAATAATTACCAGGTACCTTAACTACGCATTCATTTCACTAAATTTCATTTGTGAAACTCGAACGCGCATTATCAATTATCGGCTTAGACAGGCTGCCCAAGGATGAGACGGAGCTCAATGCTGTATACAGGGATTTGGC
>DMQR01000126.1:2890-3037 GCA_003455605.1 Cryomorphaceae bacterium
GGTGAAGCGGTAGAGTATTTGAAACGAGCGCTCTTGTTGTTGAGCCAGCGTGTTCAAACCAAAACGCGTACCGAAGATGCCTTGGCGCGTAAGCGTGCCATTTTACGAGAGCAAATGCTGCGTCGCAGGGCTGAGGAAGATAGATTA
>DMQR01000067.1 GCA_003455605.1 Cryomorphaceae bacterium
TGATGATAAAAATCCATAAGAATTTGAAGTCCATGTTGAACTAATGGCAGACCAGCAGGTGCCTCAGGATAGGGTTTGCTTTTTTCTTCCCAAGTGTGAGGAGCGTGATCTGTAGCAATGACATCAATGCGATGGTCAAGCAGTGCCTTCCACAACAGATCGCGGTCCTCGGCTGTCTTCACAGCCGGGTTCCACTTAATCAAGCTGCCTTTCTTGTCGTATTGGCTATCGTCGAACCACAAATGGTGCACACAAACTTCAGCCGTAATGCGCTTCTCTGCCAATGGCTTTTTGTTCGAGAACAACTTCGTTTCCACCCCTGTGGAAATGTGGAACACGTGCAAACGGCTATTGTATTTCTTGGCCATTTCCACCGCATTACTAGAGCTGAGCAAACACGCTTTTTCACTCCGAATTTTTGGGTGCATGCTCATCGGAATATCATCACCATATTGCGCTTTAGCTCTCTCAAGATTTGCCTTTATTGTCGCTTCGTCCTCACAATGGGTGATGAGTTGATGGTCCAATTGAAATATCCCTTCCAATGTCTTCTGAGCATCCACCAACATGTTTCCTGTCGAGGATCCCATAAAGATTTTAATCCCCGCCACATCCGTCTTAGATACGCGTTTTAGTTCTTCGAGATTATCATTGGTCGCTCCCATATTAAAGCTGTAATTTGCCAAACTCACTTCAGCCGCACGGCTGTATTTTAACTCTAACTCCTCAATAGTAGTTGCCGCAGGCTTGGTATTGGGCTGCTCCATGTAAGAGGTAATCCCACCGGCCACGGCTGCAGCGCTCTCTGAGGCGATGTCTCCCTTGTGAGTCAATCCCGGCTCACGGAAGTGAACCTGATCATCAATCACACCTGGGATCAAAAATTTGCCTTCAGCATCAATGACTTTCACATTGGTATTATTCGGGCCAATGTTTGTATCAATTTTAGCAATACGACCCTTTTCAACGAGGAGATCTCCTTCACGAGTTTCTCCCTCATTGACCATTCGTGCATTTTTAATGAGGTAGGATTTTAACATAAATCATGGTTGGGGTTTAGTTGGTCTTTTAGAAGAAGCTCCAGAGCTTGAGTTTTATAACGCCAAAAATGGCTTCTTTAATGATGCCACTGGACATTTTGGATTGTCCCTCCGTGCGGTCGGTGAAAATCACCGGCACCTCGACGATAAGCATCTTGCGTTGCCAAACCTTGAATTTCATCTCAATCTGGAAGGCATATCCGACGAAGTGAATCTTATCAAAATTTATGCCTTCAAGCGTAGCACGCTTATAACATTTGAAACCGGCCGTGGCATCTTGTATGGGCATGCCCGTGATAAATCGAACATAGACAGAGGCGAAGTAACTGAGCAATACTCTACTCATGGGCCAATTCACCACATTCACCCCTTTGACATACCGCGAACCTATGGACAAATCTGCCCCATCCTCACAGGCCTTTTTCAGTCGTCCCAAGTCGTTCGGATCATGAGAGAAATCACAGTCCATCTCAAAAATGTAATCGTAATCCCGAGACAAGGCCCACTTAAAGCCATGAATATAGGCGGTTCCTAATCCTAATTTTCCGGTGCGTTCTTCAAGGTGAATACGCCCGCTAAAGACATCCATCTTCTCGCGGACCACCTGTGCTGTGCCGTCTGGAGAACCGTCGTCCACAATTAAAACATCAAAGGCTTCGTTTAGATTCATGACCGTATCCAACATCTTGCTGATGTTCTCGATTTCGTTGTACGTAGGTATGATGACTAAAGCGTTCGACATAGAGGACAAATGTAGCAAAGAAACCATAGTTTAGTAGTCATGAACAGCGATGTATATACACGTAAAATTTGGTGGAAAATTGCCATCATCTTCTTTGGAACCATCATCGGGCTTGCCTCGCTGTTGTACACAGAGTCTTTCTTAGGAGAATTACGCAACGAAGAAGAGCGCAAAATCAAGCTCTGGGCACAAGCCGTAGAGGAAGTCTTTTTTGCCGAAGACGATTCAAACTTGAGCTTTTTTACCCAAATCATCCAAGACAACACAACCATCCCGGTGATCTTGACCGACAACGAAGGCAATATCATCGCCCACCGGAATTTGAGCGCACCAGAATCGAATCCTGAGAAGTACTTGCTGAGAAAATTAGACGAGTTTAAAACCTCTGGCCAAGTCCTCGAAAATCAATTCGCCGATGGGCAAACCAACTACCTCTACTACAAAGGCTCTAACCTGCTGACCAAACTCCGCCTCTACCCTCTCATCCTCCTCGCAGTCATAGGTATCTACATGCTCATCAGTTACATGGCCTTTTCCAATGCGCGTCGCAGCGAGCAAAACAAGGTATGGACGGGGATGGCTAAGGAAACCGCCCACCAGATTGGTACACCCCTAAGCGCCCTCATGGGTTGGATTAGCTATCTAAAGGAGCAAAACCCGAAGGAAATTGCCTTTGGAGAAATGGAAAAGGATATTGACCGATTAACCGAAATCACCGACAGGTTTAGCAAGATCGGTTCACAACCGGAGCTCGGCGACCTCAGTCTCGATCAAACCATTTCCCAAACGGCCGATTACCTAAGTACCCGCTTAGGTAAGAAGATCAGCCTCATAACCAAACTAGGGATAGAAAGCAATGTGCAGCACAACGGGCAGCTCATCAGCTGGGTATTGGAGAATATGATTAAAAACGCAGCCGATGCCTTAGAGGGGGAGGGCGAAATCAGCATCCGAAAGGAAACTGCCGTAACCGAAGTTCACTTGTTCATCAGCGATAATGGCAAAGGCATTCCCGCCAACGACCAGCGCAAGATTTTCCAACCAGGATTCACCACTAAAAGTCGCGGTTGGGGACTGGGGCTGAGCTTGGCAAAGCGCATTATTGAAGATTACCACCAGGGTAAGGTTGTGTTGATCGAGAGTGGTACTCAGGTAGGCACGACTTTTAAAATCACCCTCTCAAAGGCCTGATGAAATACGCTACGCTTTATCTCCACATTCCCTATTGCA
Source organism: Cryomorphaceae bacterium (assembly GCA_003455605.1). Lineage (GTDB taxonomy): Bacteria > Bacteroidota > Bacteroidia > Flavobacteriales > Schleiferiaceae > UBA10364. The sequence continues at coordinate 3,013 of DMQR01000067.1, forward strand.
AGCAGGCCTGCCACTATTGCGATTTCCACTTTTCTACAGTGCGTTCAACCGAAAATGAAGTGGTGGAGCGGATGCTACGGGAATTAGCCGAAGGGCAAAGTACTTGGTCGGAATTTGAATTCAGTAGCCTCTATTTTGGGGGCGGCACCCCTAGTATTTTAGCGCCTGAACTCCTCGAATGCTTCATCAACCGCGCGTTCGCATTGTATCACCTGCAGGAAGATGCCGAAATTACCCTTGAGGCAAACCCGGACGATATCACCCTAGAACGACTTGCTCAATGGCACCGCATCGGCATCAATAGATTGAGTGTGGGCCTGCAGAGCTTTGATAATGGGGAATTGACCATTATTAATCGAGCGCATCGCGCAGAACACAGCCAGCAGTGCTTGCAGTGGATTTATGAAAGCCCTTTCGAGAATTATACGGTCGACCTTATGTACGGCATACCGGGCAGCACCGTAGAAAGTTGGAAGGAACAACTTCATACCCTGGCTTCCTTCCGTCCACCACATTTAAGCTGCTATGCCTTGACCGTGGAGAAAAAAACAGTCCTTCATCATCAGGTGAAATCAGGCGAAATCTCCCCTCCCGCGGATGATATTATCGTCAAACAGTTCGAGGTCTTGGACCAATGGGCCAACGACCACGGGTATACGCATTACGAACTGTCAAATTTTGCGCAGCCAGGGATGCACAGCAGCCACAATAGCCACTATTGGACGGGCGCGCCCTATTTAGGTATTGGGCCTGGAGCGCACTCCTTCGATGGTACGCGCCGTTGGTGGAACATCTCCAATAATGCCTTCTATGCCCAAGGCGCCAATCCGACGGAAGAGCTCCTCTCCCCTCAAGATATTTTGCACGAGCGATTGATGGTGCGACTGCGTACCGCCGTTGGGTTCCGCTGGGAAGATGATTTTCCGACCGAGCTGGGTCGGGCGGAGCGGTTCGTTTTAGAACAGGAAGTGGCTCGGGCGGTGGCGCAAGGAGAATTGGTCACAAAAGAGACAGGATTTACCATACCCACAGAGCGTTGGATGGAGAGTGATAGAATTATTGCCCAATTATTTTTGGATTGACCTATCTTGTCGAAGATGAAAGACAGTGCACTAAATCTCCAATTTATCGCAGATCTCAGTTTGCCGGTGGGGGATATCCCACGTGCCTGGTACATCGATGCGCCCACTTTTGAACCTGTTAGATTGGGGAATTGGGTAGGAAGTGTTGGTGAAGGCGGTGCCGTGAACTTTTTCAATGTTGGCTTCAACCCACATGCACACGGCACGCATACCGAGACTGCCGGTCATATTCTACCCGAACGTCACAGCGTTCATAGATATTTCAAAGATTACTTCACCAAAGCCCTCGTGCTTACGGTTGCACCTAGTAATGGTGTAGTTTCATTGAAGGATTTTAAGGCGCGCTGGGAGATTATTGGTGACAGTGCAGTAACATCTGTAATCGTGCGAACCGAAAGCGAGCCGAGAAGTGTTGCTACGCAAGCATATAGCAATACGGATTGGCCGTATCTTGATGCCGCCATAGGCACCTTCCTTAGAGAGCAAGGTGTGGACCATTTACTGATAGATCAACCCAGTGTGGATAGGGAAGAAGATGGTGGGGCCCTAGCTTGTCATCGAGCCTTCTGGGGTCCACAGCCAGAAAAGCTCCTGCACCGAACCATTTCGGAGCTACTGTACATTCCTGCCCATGTTCAGGACGGCTACTACCTACTAAATCTGCAGGTAGCACCATTTGACAATGATGCGGCGCCATCGCGCCCATTG
>DMQR01000135.1 GCA_003455605.1 Cryomorphaceae bacterium
TGGAAAGTTGATATATTCGCTGCATCCAATCCACTTGTATAAATGAACATTTTTGAGCTTACTGGAAATAAATTAGCCAATCAAGGATTTCGTATTGATCGGTATGATTTCGAGCGTCCTTGGGGGGGCTTCTTTGTCTTGGCAGAAAGTCAAGCTCAATCCTTCGCTGATATCTATTTTGATGGGATGGATGTTGAGCCATTACGCATCGGAGGGAAGTTGAGTCCTAAGATTCTATTGGTGAAGCCTGAGGCTCGTTTGAGCTGGCAGTATCATCACCGTCGTGCTGAGACTTGGCGAGTGATTGAGGGGCCTGTAGCAATAGTTCGCAGTGCTACCGATCAAGAAGGTGAGTCGGTTTCCTTTAGTTCTGGTGAGACGGTGGTCTTGCAGCAAGGAGAGCGTCACCGTTTGATAGGTTTGGAGAACTGGGGCGTGGTCGCTGAATTTTGGCAGCATACTGATCCAAATCACCCTTCTGATGAGGATGATATCGTTCGTATTCAGGACGATTATGCTCGAAAGTAATTACAATCTTTTATCGACGAGATTGCGGGGCAGGATGCCCTTAAGGTCATAGACTACTCGGTCCTTTGAGGCGGCGATTTTTAGCCCTTTGAAGGCGTCGTGTGCTACCGCTAGGAGGATGACTGGGTATTTCTCAAGGCTGAGGTTTTCTATGAGTTCGATGCCGTATTCGTTTTTAGCTTGGACAGGATTAGCTAGGGGGTCGTACACGTCGACTTCGAGGCCGAAGTTTTTGAGTTCGTGGTAGACGTCGATGACTCGGCTGTTTCTGGTATCTCCAGTGTTTTCTTTGAAGGCAAGACCTAGGATTAGGGCTTTGCTACCTTTGACCAGGAGGTCTTTTTGATGCATAAGTTTGACGATGCTGCTGGCAACGTGGAGTCCCATGCTGTCGTTGATGCGGCGGCCTGAAAGTATTACTTGTGGATCGTGGCCGACTTCTTGGGCCTTGTGTGCAAGGTAGTAGGGGTCGACGCTAATACAATGGCCGCCGACGAGACCGGGTTTGAAGGGCAGGAAGTTCCATTTAGTTTGGGCAGCGGCGAGTACGTCTCCAGTGTCGATGTCGAGTTTGTCAAATATTAGGGCGAGCTCGTTCATGAAGCTTATGTTCACATCTCGTTGGGCATTTTCGATGGCTTTTGCGGCCTCAGCGACTTTAATGCTTGGTGCGAGGTGCGTACCTGCTTCAATGACGGAGAGGTAGAGTTGGTTTACTTGGTTCGCGGCTTCGGGCGTGGAGCCGGCGGTGACTTTGGGGATGTTTTTGAGTTTTCGGACTTTGTCGCCCGGGTTGATGCGCTCGGGACTGTAGCCTACGGTGAAATCTTGGTTGTAGGTGAGGTCGCTGGTTTGTTGAAGGACGGGAACGCAAACTTCTTCAGTGCACCCGGGGTAGGTGGTGCTTTCGTAGATTACTAGGTCGCCGGGGTGGAGGTATTTACCTATGGTTCGGCTCGCTTGGATAAGCGGATCAAGATTGGGACTTTTGTCCGTGTTGATGTCGGTGGGGACGGTGATGATGAACGTGCTGCAGGTGCTGAGGTCGCTGGGGTTGGGTGAGATGCGAAGGCGGCTGTTGAGGGCTTGAGATAATTGATCTCCCTCCAACTCATTCGTAGTATCAATACCACTGGCTATACGGCGGGCCTTTTCGGCATTCGTATCAAACCCAAGGACATCGTAATGTGCTGCGAACGCGACGGCGAGGGGCAGGCCTACGTAGCCCAATCCTAATATGGCAATCTTATGTTCTCTGGGTGTGGACATCGGATTCAAATGTACGGCAACGGGAGGTTAACGTATTGGCAGGGCGAATAATTATCTTTCGGTATTACGTTTATGATAAACTGAAATCCAGAAAGCGTTTTCAGCTGAATTATTTGACAGGTCTTGACTGAGTATATAATCTTAATTTATATTAGGTTTCTATGAATATCTCATATGTTACACGTTAGTATGCTGATTATGAGATATTTTGTTCCCCGAACAAAACTAAATCGTCATGAAAAAGCTAGTTGCTATAGTATTGTGCTTGCCGTTTGTTGCGGTAGGACAAAAGAAATCAGGAAAGGTATACTCCGAACACCCTGCCTACGATGTGGTCACTGAATCCTATCGAGTGTGGGAATCGGGCACAGAAGAAGAATTGCGTGCACTCTACACCGAGGATGCTAAATTTTGGGGCCCTGGAGATGAGAAGGCCGGAACAATGGAGGAAGAAGTTCAAGGAATGCTTTGGTGGCAGAACAACTTTGATTTTTCATTTACCAATATGGAACCCGCAAAGCCAGATATAATTCAGTACAAGGGCGAGAAGGGGGCTTGGACACTTGATTGGATGGTTTTTACTGGTGTGAATAAGGAGAGCGGGGATACTGTCAAGGCTCCATTACACACTGCCAATTATGTGAACGAAGACGGTAAAATTGCTATGACTGTGAACTACTTTGATCGCGAGACATTGGGTTCTCAGATTCAGGAATCTTTTGGTGTTCATAGAAATGGTCGAGTATTTGACGAACACCCATACATTGAAATTTTAAAAGAGGTAGTTGCTGGTTGGGAAGCTGGTGATGCAGACGCGATGGCAACTCATTTTGCTGAAGATTGTAAGTTTCATAGACTTGGCGACGGAGATGGCTATAGAGATAAAGATTTAGCCTTCAGAAAAGAAAGCTGGTCTGCGGGAATCGCTGGTACTAGTTCTCGTAAGATGAATGTTTATGGATATCCAGATGCTATTTATTATCAGAAAGGCGAAGGTGGTTGGGAGATTCTCTCTTGGTGGAATCACACCTTCGTGAGCGCTGAAACCGGTGAGGAGGATACAGTCTTTTTGCATCTTAGTCACTCATTTAATAATGACGGAAAAATTACCAGAGAAGTCCTCTGGGTAGATTAATAATCAATACAATAACCATGAAGAAATATCTTTTAATCGGCTTATGTGGTTCGCTATTGGCGAGCTGTATGCAGCTAGGTGAGGATGAGGTAAGAGAATTTGCCACCTCGCACATTGAAAACCAGATCGGCTATGCTGATGCTGTCGAGCCTTTCTATGCTGGCTTATCAGATGAACTTAAGGTATGGAATAATCCAGTTTGGAGAAATATGCCGCGAGAATATGAGAAAGATCCAGATAACGATGGAAGCTACTTCTATGAAGATTCTATCAAAGTAACCCTGCACGATGTTTACATGATGGGCACCCACGCTAATGTTATGGGAACGATTCAGTTTTACATCGCAGGAGTAAATACTACCTATAGAAACTTCTCCGGAGTAGTGACAAAGGAAGATGGTCAGATGAAGTGGTCGCGTTTTATGGCTGCGGATAATTCAGAGTTGGCTTGGGGATTCTTATGGCCAAGCAACGAGATAGAGGGAGGTTTGCAGCCTTACAATGAGATGCGTAACGCAATGATGAACTTAGATAACAATCGTGCTTTGGAACTCTCAGATTCCTTGGTTGCCGCTGATCCTTCTTGGGCAACCGCGCACCTTGGTCAGCTTCATTATTATTGGATGAACCAAGATGTCGAAAACTTTACTGCGGCACACGGTGAAGCCGTGTCGAAGCTTGAAGGCGCAAGTAGAGCGGAGAAGCACTTTATTTTGTCTTATACTACCGATCGTGAAAAGTCAAATATGCACTTGGAGCAAGCATTACTTTTTGCCCCTGTTGACCCTATGATTCGTACATGGTATGCTTGGGGAGAAAAAGACGCTGAACGTGCCTTGGATATAATGCGTCATGCTTGGGCCCGTTTACCAGAAAACGGGGGGGTAAATAATATGATGGGTTACAAGCATATGGCTGCCGGTAATATGGATAAGGCTAAGCAACACTTCGAGATTTTCATGCGCGCTCATCCAGAGGTCGCTAATGCTTATGATTCGTATGCAGATTACTACCTCGCGGCAGGTGATACAGCCATGGCGAAAGAAATGTATATGAAGGCCTATGAGACTGATAATAACTGGATAGCTTCTAAAGAACGATCAGATGCATTATAAATCTCTTTTATGGATGGGTTCCGTAGTTACCGGACTTTTCCTTTCGTCATGTGTTTCGAATGAAACCGCCGAGTTGGACCAACGCTTTGCCAGAAACTGCGAAATCATTCGTGCGAATAACGCTGGATTTACTGGTGAAAACCAAGATTACAGTATGTACGCTGATGATTTCTTTATGGTCAATACAAACTTTAATGGTTCACCTGATACCCTTCGTCTTGCAGACCTCAAGGCCGAGGATGCGTATCTATGGGAAAAATATGATTTTGAATTCCTTGTAGAGCCAGTGATGCTCCCTGGAGTGGATTCAGAGACGCAAGAGCCAAATGCCAGTGTACGCTTTTATGCGCCCATGAAGATCACCAAAGCAGCTACGGATTCTACGGAAGAGCGTACGGCCGTGGTGCGAATGTATGAGACATTTGATTTGAACGAGGAAGGCAAGATTATCATACAGATGTATTATGGTGATTTTACAGCTGCTGGAATCTACCTAAACAGTTAATTATGAAGAAGCTATTTCTAATGTGTAGTGTAGCTATTTTGGCGGCTGCATGTACTCAAACCTCCGAACCATGCCCACCTGAAAGAGAGCCCGTGGGATATAATGTCCTTGCGGATGACTTCCCAGGCGCAGTAATTGGCAACAATGAAACGGTCAATCAGTGGCGTCAATATTTGGAATACCATAACGAACGTAATTTTGACGGTATTGAATCAATGGATGCCGACAGCATTCGTATTTATCCACCAAATGGAGAATTAGTGGTCGGAAAAGAAGCGCATCGTGAGCAACTAGAGAAGTGGTTGGCCAACGAAGATGTTCGTTGGAAGCCAGTTTGGGGCACTTCGATAAAGTCACCAAACGACACTTCTGATGGAGCTTATGTAATAGCTGTTTCAGATTTATCTACTGTTCATAGCGACGGTTCTGTAGACCGGTTAAACAACATGTTTACGGCTTGGATTCAAGGAGGAAAGATTTGGGCATTTTGGATTTATGACCGAAAATTTGCTCCTGACGAATTAGCGAGCATTGAAGCCGCTGAGACAGAATAAATACCCCTTGTATGGATTAATGACGGAAGCCCCGGTCGCTATGCGGTCGGGGTTTTCTATTTCTGCCAATATTCTGTGTGACGTAGTTCCATGTCTGCGGTAAACCCGGCAAAGCTTACAGGGATTACTTCGTCGAAATAAAGGATAAGTTCGTCCTCTGTGAGCCTTAGGATTCTGAACTTTTGGTTGCCATTGAAATTGGCCTCTAATTGCTGTAAAACTGGTTGGCCAAAGGCATTGATTAGCTTGCGATCAAAGGACCAATCAATAGCATTTACGGCACCTATTACGGTAATCACACTATCGCTATCGATTACTAAGCTGGCTGCGTCTACAGTTTCACCAAGACTATCTACAACAAATGTGTTGTTCAATGTATCAAAGCTGCCAATGAGGTCTGTAATAGAGTGTGGATGTAAGGTGTCCCATAGACCTTGGGCGATGAGATGATTAGTGATTTCAACACCGTACCAATCTCCGTGGAGCAGTACTTCCATGGGCTGTACATTATCTGATTTTTTACAGCCTAGTAGAAGGAGTGCAGAGAAGAAGAATAGCTTTTTCATCGCAGGGCTTTTAAGGATAGTCCGTAACCAAAATAAACGCCATAAAATGGTCCATTTGTGCTTCCGGAGACTGAAAGATAGTGAATGAATTGGTTTGTCATTATTTCTTGGCTGTATCCGCCCACAATTGAATACCATCGGCCACGGATGTAGTTGTAGGCAAATTCTGAACGCGCGAAGAAGGTAGAGGTATTGTTAGGGTTGCCGTATTTCCAGCTTTTGTATAGGGTCGGGGTGAGCAGGTAGGTGTAGCCCCCATCAACGTCGTTGAAGGTTCTACTGTAGCTTAGGCCTATTGGTGCTGAGAGGGCCCACGTGTTGGAGGCGCTGGACCATTTGGGCCCGGCGAGGGTAGTAATACGGATGTTGTTTTGTTCGATGTTCAGTCGAGAGGCACTAAGGTTGGAGGTGAAGTCGAGCTGTTGAGTTAATCCGTAATTACACACCGCAATCCCTCCAGTGCTAGCATTCAATCCACTGCCTGAAAATCCGCCTATGGCGATGTGGTGTTCCCTTGGGGCGAGAGAGGCCGCATTTTGGAATTCAGGAAGGGCAGTGGTACAATTAGAAAAAACCATACCCATTAGGGTAGTAATAAGCACTATAATTAAGGAGCTAGGCCCTTTCATTTGAATAAGAACTATTGGTTTTGCTTGAAGTTCTTTGATGGTGGATTACAGAGACTTCAACCCCTTACTCAGTACCCAAGCGCTATGCCCGTTGCGCTTTACAATCTCACGTGCCTTAGTTGCTGTAGTTTTACTACCGTGAATACTATGGACCACATAAAATTTATTATTGTAAGGGGAGATAAAGGCTTTTGGAGCCCAAGCTCCTATGCCATCTAAAAAGGTTTGTGCGTGATCAACAGTATTAAATCCGCCAATGATAATGCTGTAGTTTCCGGAACTTACTTTAGGGGGTTCTTGGGCGGGGGCACTACTGTTAGTTACAGCTATTGTTTTTGATTCTTCTTCCGTTTTCGGAGTTTCCTCCGCTTCGGACTTTGTCTTAGTATTTGCCTCTTCAGTCGCTACAGCTGTTTCCGGCGGAATTACTGTAAAAAGATGAAGGTTAGATGTGGTCCCTGGCCGCTTACTCTGAGACATTATAAGTGTACTGTCGTTTAAAACGATAACGGCAAAATCATCCCCTCTGCCATTATTTGGGAACTCCGTGATGGTAGAGTCTTTGGCTTGCCAAGCAAAGTTCTGTAAGCCATAATTTCTGGTGCTTCGGGAGAAGTAAATATTTAGGTTTTGTCCTGTGGAAGGGAACACTTCATCCAAGGCACTATTGACTTCTTTTACGGCAATTGGGGATCCCCATCCACCATCAAAGTTCATAGCACTTTTATATATATCGTAACCTCCTATACCACCATCAACATTAGAGGCAAAGTATAGGGTGTAATCTATGGGATCAAAATAAGGGTGCTGATAGTTTGCATTTTCCTCTATAAACGGGAGCTCTTTGGCTTCCTCACCGTTAAACGGGACAAAAGATAGAGTCATACCGACGTTTCCATTTTTATCCGCCTTGCTTCTGCTGTGACTCACAATCATACCTGAGCTATCAGGAATCAAAGCACACTGTCCGATATAATAAGGTAAGGATAGAAGGGCTTCAGGTAGTGTATAAGTCAAAGTCTTTAGATCTTTTAGTCGCAATAAATAGGGCCTCGCAAAAACTTTATTTGTTTCCGGGTCTTTGGCGGCAAGTCCATTGCCGCCGCGGTCAGAGAGGAATAATAGATGACCTTTACCGTAGGGGGTTGCCGCATAATCGTCTGCATTTGCCTCCCCTAATTCAAAATGATCAAGCGACTTTTCATCTTTTAACTCATCCAATATAACTTGGCTTTTTCCATAAAATGGCAAAAGCAGTACAGCAATAAATAGCAAGGTTAATCTTGAAGGTGTAGTGAGTAGCCGCATCATAAGAAAAGTCTTGGTGAAGTGAATGATTCGATACGAGGGGCAACGTTAAAGGCGATGCCGATAACATGACTTATTTGGGTAATAAATATGAGATCCGTTAACGGATAGTTATACTGGTAGAATACATGCCAATCTCTTGAAGGGTTGATTCTTAGCAATACCCCGGCTTCGTCAGCAGGGCTGTAATGAGCACCAACCCCCCATTTTTCTTGATTCTCGAAAAACAAATGGAAGTTTAAATCCGCCGGAGCATTTGTCGTAGCGCTAGCCAAAAAACTAGATCGTAATGACCATTGATTTTTTAGTGCCATTCGGTAACCACCAAAAATTTGCAAAACTTGAGCGGTAAAGTTGTTTTCATAAATTTTTGCGCGGTTGACATTTTTAAAGCTTACCCCCATATAGTAACTCTGAGTATTCAAAGTAGTACCGATATCAACATTTGCCATAATAGGCCCTTGTAGGTTGTAAATGTTTGGATCAACAAGGTCGTAATAGGTCTCGTCAAGAAGGTCAACAGCAGTGCGTCCCACTGTCACGCGAAGCCCGGTGCTGAGCTTCGTCAAATCGTTGACTTGTAAATGATATGCGCCACTTACAGCGGCATGCTGGGTAATAGCAGGTCCTACCTGATCATTGATTAAGGTTAAATTTAATCCTAGGCCTCTCAGATTATGGTAATCTATGCTAATTAAGCCCGTACGAGGAGCCCCGTTTAGTCCAGCCCACTGGGCATCGACTAAGCTTACGACGTGCTGCTCCTGCATCCCTGCGTGGGCTGGGGAAACGGCCACTGGTGTAAATAAATAGTTGTCCAGCGAAGGATGCTGTTGGGCCGAAATATAACTGGCCACTAGGAGTAAGGTAGCCGTAGCTAGGGACGCCAGGCGGTTGCGCTGTTTCATATACCTATAGATTCTTTTCATGGCCAATTATCGGTTAATATAGAGGTATCCGTTAAACTCTTGACTTGAGGTGCCGCCCATACGTACGTAGTAGAAGTAAGTTCCGCTCGGAAGGATTTCCTCGGCATTATTTAAATACGTGTTTGTATTGGCACGTCCGTCGAAGTCGTTTTGGTAGTCGGTATTTTCATAGACCTTCAAGCCTAGTCTGCTAAAAATCACTACATGTGTACCAGGGAACTGCTGAATGCCTGGGATGACCCAGTAATCGTTATTACCGTCATTGTCCGGCGTCAAGACTGTCGCTGCTTCGAGGTCACAAACGTCCGCATCTAGGAAGTTCGGAATACCGTCGCCATCAAGATCGCCATCAACGATGTTCGTGAATGCAGGCGTTCCTTGCGCACCTTGTGCGCCGGGACCCTGGCCATCAGAGCTTACACGGTCTGCTTCCCAAGTGACATAGTTCACGCCACCTGAGTAGTCTCGATAGTCAATGAAGTCCCAAACGACCGGTGCGTCGAAGAGATTTCCTGCAGCGACATTGCTCGTGGTAATCGTGGAATCGTATGGGTTGGAATCATCGACGTCAGCGACGTTGTCGTTGTCATCATCTGGGTCGAAATAGTCCATGATTCCATCTGAATCGTAATCGCAAGGCCATGTGAATTGGTCGATTCGTCCATCGTTGTCGTCGTCCTCATCAAAGCGACCTGCTCCTGAACCGTCACTGTCCTCGTCGGTAACACCATCGTTATCGTGGTCGAATGGGTGTTGGTCAGCGAGATAGAATGAGCCAACTTCTGCGTTAGCCCAAGGATGAATTGTGGTGGAGATAACGAAACGATCTGTAGATACGTTTCGAGGATCGAATCCTTGTGCTTCGAGAGCATCATAATCGATTGGTCCTTCGAGAATTCCATCATTGTCATCATCCCAGTCGTCAATGTCGAGAACGCCGTCGTTGTCGTGGTCGAATGGGTCAGTTCCATAGCAACCATCGAATCGCTCGATAAGATCGTAAATACCGTCATTGTCGTCATCGAGATCGTATAAGTCGCTGATTCCATCGTTATCGTGGTCGTTTTTATTAGATTCTTCAACGAGGAAATTGTTGGATGCCATCACTGCTTCAACAGCGGCTAGATCGCTGATGACACCTGATGATACACCAATATCAGCCCACATGATGTCTCGGAGAGAGGGGTGGACATCATCGGAATGGAACACTGTGGATCCTTCGTACTGGCCTTGGCCGGCTTGGTCCATCGATTGCAGAGCAGGGCTACTTTGCATCGATCGATATTCAACATCGATTGAGACTTCTTCATCTTCCCATTCGGATGGAACCATCATTGCAAGTGTTGTGCTCATCACCATCAAGAACACTAAGAGAAGTGATTTGAAGGCGTTCGGTCGTCGGTTGATTGTGTTTCGGTTTTCTAGCATAACAGCCCCTCTAAACAAATTGCTGAACAAGGAACTGTATATGAAAACGATGGGTGATTGATGACCGAAAGTATCACCCAGATGAAAAGGATATCAAAAGAAAAGGAGCCTCAGGGGAGCGGACTCCCCTGAGGC
>DMQR01000204.1:0-758 GCA_003455605.1 Cryomorphaceae bacterium
TTTGGATCTTATGCGGGTGGAACAAGTAATCCATTCTCTTGGGGTCCGGCACTTGCAGATTTAGCCTACGACTCGAATGGCATGATCACTGGGGATTCAGCTACAGTAGCAAATAATCCAGGTGGCGTTTCTCCATATGATAATTTGGCGTTCTTCCAACGCGGAAGAAGATTAAACAATTCTGTAACTCTTTCTGGAGGAGGTAAAGCAACATCATATTACCTATCGATTTCCAACCTAAGAGATGAGGGAATTGTTCCTTTAAACCGTTTCGATAGAACTACGGTTAGAATGACAGGAACAGGTCAACTTTCGACAAACTTGAAAATGACTTCGTCAATTGCTTATTCTAACTCAGGTGGTTACAGAGTGCAGCAAGGATCAAATTTATCTGGTCTCATGCTAGGCTTGTTGAGAACTCCACCATCTTTTGATAACGCAAACGGTACGGATGACCCATCAGACCCTGCAGCGTATCTAAATGCTGACGGAAGCCAGCGTAACTACAGAGCTGGTGGTGGTTATGATAATCCATATTGGACGATTAATCAAAACCCATTTACGGACAATGTTAATAGAGTATTTGGATATACAAAATTAGACTGGTCTCCGGTTGATGGAGTATTGCTTAGTTACCGTGTTGGATTAGACCAATACTCCGATGTTCGTAAGCAAGTCATTGCTAAGAATTCTCGTACTTTCCCTGGAGGGTCAATCACAGACGAAGCTTGGAATGTGATGGAGATTAATCAAGATGT
>DMQR01000204.1:1166-6817 GCA_003455605.1 Cryomorphaceae bacterium
AATATGAGAGATTACAAATATGTTGGAACATATGGTACCGGTTTGGTTTTACCAGACTTTTACAATATGAGCAATGCGCAAAACCAACAAGCTTATGAGTCTGTCACTGGTCGTCGCTTATGGGGAACATATGCGGAAGCTCAGTTAGACTATGATGATTGGGCATTCTTGACTTTGACAGCGCGTCGCGATCAAGCATCCACATTTGGTAATGTGTCTACTCCTATTTTATATCCTTCAGCTTCATTGGCGTTGATACTTACTGAGGCATTGGATATTAAGAGTGATGTATTGAATTTTGCTAAACTTCGCGTATCGAGCGCTAAGGTGGGTTCAGAACCGCCTTTTGCCTCTAACGCAACATACTTCAACCAAGCTGGAGTAGGCTCAGGTTGGATTAATGGTGTAAGTTTCCCTTACTTGGGAGCTACAGGGTTTACGCAAAGTAATGTCTTAGGTAATCCAGATTTAAGAGCAGAGTACACCATTACTAATGAGGTGGGTGCTGAGTTTAGACTCTTTAATAATAAGGTTAACGCTGATGTTACCTTATATCAACAAACTTCTGAGGATCTTATCGTAGCTGTTCCAGTTGCTGCTTCATCAGGATTTACCTCATCATTTATGAATGCAGGTACTATGACTAATACTGGTGTAGAGGTCCAGTTCAACACTAACCTTGTTGAATCGAATGACTTCACATTAAATGCAGGAATGACTTTTACGCGTAATAGAAATAAAGTTGTTGAGTTAGCTCCAGGAGTAGATGTAATTGGTCTACCATGGGGATTCTTCGGTGCTAACCAGCGTCTTGTTGCTGGCGAGGCTTACGGAACACTTTATGGCGACGACTGGTTGCGTGATGAAGACGGTAACGCTTTAGTTGACGGGTCAGGTTATCCAATCTATTCTTCAACTGAGGTAGTTGTTGGTGATCCTAACCCTGATTATTTGATGGGTATCACAACAAATGCCAGCTACAAGAATTGGACTTTCAACATGCTTTGGGATATTCGTCAAGGCGGTGATATTTGGAATGGTACTCGTGGTGCATTATACTACTTTGGTACTCATGAAGATACTGATGTAATGCCTGATGGAACCGCACGTGGTGAGACTTTCGTTTGGGAAGATGTAGTAATGGGTAATAACGGTGTTTATGCGCCAGGAACCCTCGATGCTAACGGCAATGATATCAGCGGTCAACCAAATACTACAGGGGTCCTAAATGATATTGATTCTTATGCTTTAGGTCCTCTAAGTGGCTTTACCGGTGCATCTCGTCCTTTCATTGAGGATGGAAGTTGGGTTAGATTACGTACTGTAAGTCTAAACTACCGCTTTGACAAAGATGCCATTAAGAGCACTAAATTAAAAGGGCTGTCTGTCGGTATAACCGGACGTAACTTATTCTTGCGCACACCGTACCGTGGAGTTGATCCAGAAACAAACCTTTCGGGTTCTACGAACAGCCAAGGAGCAGATTACTTTAATATGCCGAATACTATGGGTGTTATTTTCAATGTAAAAGCTAACCTCTAAAATGTATCGTATTATGAAATTTAAAACGTTAATTATTCTAGCAGTTGCCGCATTCGGTTTAACTGCATGTTCAGATGCTTGGTTAGAGGAAAAGAAACTCGACCCAAACAGACCGTCTGAAGTTAGTATGGAAGTACTATTGCCTTCAGCGCAAGCTAGCACTGGTATGAACCATGGAGATGTATTGCCTCGTTTGACATGTATCTTCATGCAACAGATGACCGGAACCGATCGCCAGTCTTTGGCGCACAATCGTTATGCACAGATTGGTGAAGGTGATTTTAACACTCCTTGGGGTAATGCATATGCAGGTGGCCTCTATGATTTGAAATTGATCATGGATTTGGCTGATGCATCAGGTGCAACAGCGTATGGAGGTATAGCTAAAATTATGACAGCGATGGAGCTTGGCCTTCTCACTGATCATTTTGGTGATATTCCCTACACTGAAGCTTTCACCGGGGCTGATAATTTGAAGCCAGCTTATGATACTCAAGAGGATATTTACACTACTATCTTTACATTGCTTGCCGATGGTAAAGCTGATTTGGCTGCTCCAAGTAGCGTGAGTCCAGGTGGTGATGACTTAATCCACGGTGGGGATCTAGCTGCATGGATGGCGACAGCAGACGCTCTTAAGGCGCGTTGCTTGAACCATTTGAGCAAAACTTCTCAGTATGATGGTGATTCTGTTATCGCTGCTTGTGATGATGCTTTAGCCGCTGGTGCGTATGCAACCATTGGTTATGAATCAGCCTTGAATCAAAACCCATGGTACCAGTTTACTGTGATTGACCGTGCGGGATACATTACTCAATATGGGACAATGTATGATATGATGACGGCTTCAAGTGATCCAAGAATCGATCTCTACAGAAGCGCTGATAGTCTTGAGCTACCAGCATACGGCTCTGCTACTTCTGCGTTGCCTCTTGTGACTCCGTTTGAATTGTATTTCATCAAAGCAGAGGCCCAAATGGTCGGTGGCGATGCTACAGGTGCTAGAGAGTCTTTGGAAGATGCGATTGAGTCACATATGACTTGGTTGGGGGTTGATGCTACGGATATTACAACTTATGTTGATTCATTGCAAGCTACCACTGATTTGGAGTTGATCATGAATGAAAAGTACGTAGCTATGTTTGCTTCTACAGAAGCTTGGACAGATTGGCGAAGAACAGGATATCCTTCTATATCAGCACCTGCCGGTGCGAACTTGAGCGATATTCCTCGCCGTATGCCTTATCCAGAAGGCGAGTACTTGTACAACGCGGATAACGTTCCGATGCCGCTTACCGCGGATCCGGACGATAAATTCGGTGTAACAACTACTTACCGTTTATGGTGGGATAGCTAATGATATGTAATAGCTGAGTAAAACCCGCGTCTCTGGCGCGGGTTTTTTTATATCCTAAATTTTGGAGTTCGTAACTCTGTACAGATCATTAAGGCAAAGTACGAGGAGGAGGTTATTTTTATCTCATGAACAAAAGCATCATTCCTGCCTTACAAAAGACCTTTGGCGATCGCTCCATTTCTCGCCTAGACAAGCAGGCTTTCGAGCAAGAGCATGGCTGTGAATTGGAGAAGGATTGGTTGGAATTTGATGAAAAGGATAACTGCTATTACCTCACTCCAGAAATCCTAGATTACCAAAAGCCGTCGCATGAAAAGTATGAAGCCCTTGGATTGGGAGAATTAGAAGAACGTATTGTCGATGTTTTAGAGGAGGGTAAAAACATCAAATGGGGTAAGCTGGCCATAGGGATGTGGCTCATCTTCCTGTTCATTGTAGTTTATACCATCGTAGAAACTCTTTTCTAGATCAATTTAGGCGCCTCCGGTAACAAAAAAACCACCGCTTACGGTGGTTTTCTGCTTCAGAGTGTTGTTGAGAGTTACTTTGCTCGTTCCTTATAAGAACCGTCGGCAGTGTTGATAACGATTTCTTCGTCGGTCTTGATGAAAAGAGGAACTTGTACTTGTGCACCACCTTCTACCGTAACGGTTTTCATAGCGTTCGTAGAAGTGTTTCCTTTAACTGCAGGTTCTGCATATGTAACCTTCAGGTTTACTGTACGAGGAAGCTCTACAGCCATTGCCCTATTTTCCGTAGCGTGGAACAAGACAAGACACATCATGCCGTCTACTAGGAAATCTGGAGCGTTGATTAGCTCTTTAGCGAATGTTAATTGTTCGTAGTTATCGGTATTCATGAAGTGGTAGTCTGTACCGTCATTGTATAAGAACTGGTATTGACGAGTTTCTACATCAATAGTTTCAATTTTAGAACCGGCAGGGAAAGTATTATCTAAGACACGACCAGTCTCAAGGTTTTTGATCTTGGTGCGGACGAAGGCGGCTCCTTTACCTGGTTTTACGTGAAGGAATTCGATGATCTGGAAAGGTTGACCATTGAAATTGATGCACATTCCGTTCTTGATATCTGACGTACTTGCCATGGTGTTTTTTGATTTCGCCCAAAGATAAGTCTTCCGGGCTTTAGTAGTGTTTTTCTAAAATGAGTTGTTCGGTGCAGAAGGCATATTCGGCGTCGATGTAGTTGCTGGCCACAACGACGGTTTTCTCTGAGGTGAATTGTTGGATGAGGTCTTGGTAGAATTGGATTCCTTCCTTATCCAAATTATTGGTGGGTTCATCTAGTAGTAGTAGCGGTCGATCCGAGCCAATAGCGAGCATGAGGCGCACGCGCTGCAGCATGCCGGAGCTGAAGGTTGACAGGCGTTTGTACAAGTGGGGTGTGAGCCCGGCTTTTTCCACCCAAAGATTGGAGTCGAACGAGGGAAGGAACGGGCAACAGTCTTGGTGGAACGCCAGGGTCTCGGCTAGGGAGAACATAGGGTTGAGAGCAACGTAGGGTGCGGCAATCGTACAATCTTGGCCCAATTCGCCTGCAGGGATCTCACGGCCCTTAAAGTTGGCGCTGGGTGGTGCATCGGTGGCTTCGAGGGCACCGCTTAGGATCTTGATGAGGGTAGATTTTCCTGAGCCATTGGATCCGAGGACGACGGTTTTTGAGCCTGTACCGAAGGTATGGGTGATGCGCTGCAGGACATGCTGCTTCCCAAATTTCTTTTGAAGGTCTTTCAGGACAAGCATTGCGGGAATTATTTGCGGATTAATCCTCGGTCACTAAGCTCTATAAAGGTCAAAAGGGCTTGTACACGATCGTTTAGGGTAAAGCCTGAGCGAATGCGATCAACAGCTTGGGAGATGTTGCGTCCGCTTTGGTAGATGATGCGGTAGAGGTCTTGGATCTCCAGGATTTCTTCCGTGGTGAAGCCGCGACGTTTGAGGCCGACGGAATTTACGCCGGCATAGGCGAGTGGTTCCCCGGCTGCGGTGATGAACGGAGGTACATCTTTGCGCACCATGGCACCACCGCCAATCATAGCGTGGGCACCAACTTTTACAAACTGGTGAACAGCGGATAGACCAGAGATAATGGCCCAATTTCCTACTTCAACGTGTCCCGCAAGGGCTACAGAGTTGACCAAAATGACCTGATTCCCGATGATACAATCGTGGGCGATATGTACATAGGCCATGATGAGGCAATCCGCTCCGATGGTCGTTTTACCATAGGCCTTAGTACCGCGGTTAATTGTTACGCACTCACGGATGGTGGTGCGGTCGCCTATTTCCACCGTGCTGGATTCACCGTCGAACTTTAAATCTTGTGGGATGGCTGAGATGACGGCTCCAGGGAAGATGCGGCAATTGGCCCCAATTCTCGCACCAGGCATAATCGTCACATTTGGACCTATCCAAGTTTTTTCACCAATTGTGACATCCTCTGAAATAGTCGTGAACGGACCTATTTCAACACCGGCAGCCAACTGCGCGTCGGCGTGAACAGAGGAAAGTTGGTGAATCATTATTTTGTAATCTGCGCCATTAGTTCCGCTTCGCTTACCAGGGTATCTCCTACGAATGCTCTTCCTTGCATATGTACGATACCACGACGAATAGGCGTGATGAGTTTGAGGTCGAAGATTAGCGTATCTCCAGGAACCACTTTCTTCTTGAATTTCACGTTGTCGATCTTCATGAAGAAGGTGAGGTAATTTTCAGGATCTGGAACAGTG
>DMQR01000188.1 GCA_003455605.1 Cryomorphaceae bacterium
ACATACTCGCCTTCCCACCAAATCCAATGCATTAATACTCCTACTTCACGAAATCCGCGCGATTCAAACAATGTAAGACTCGCATCGTTGATCATGGGCACGTGTGCGTACAAATTCTCGACATGCAAAGTGTTATAGGCATAATGCTCCATGGTTTCCAAGGCCAATTTCGACCAGCCCTTTCCACGATGTTTTTGTTCAATCATAATGCCCACGCCTGCTCGTTTGGTAAAAGGATCATAATCGAACAAATCGATAGCTCCCACGGGATCGCCGTCTACGTCAAGAATCAAACGCAATTGTCCGTGTGCTGCTAAATTTTCATGACGCGTTAAGTACTGTCGTAGATTGAACATAGAGTACGGCTCCTTGGTGGCACTGACGTACCAAATCGAGGTATCATTCTCAATATGCATGAGCCAGTTCAAATCTGACTCTTCTGGAGCGCGCAAAACGCCTAAATCTTTGACAGATATCATATGGGCTATAGTCCTATAGTTCCTTTAAACACCTTCACAGCGGGCCCTTTCAATACCACATTGGTAAAGGGCCCCGTACCCTTAAAATCCACCTCCAGGACTCCGCCCTGAGCATAGAGTTTCACGGGCGCGGCGGATACCCATTGCTTCGCCACAGCGACCATCGCCGCACCAACAGCCCCAGTACCGCATGCGAGGGTTTCCCCTTCTACGCCTCGCTCGTAGGTCCGTATAGATAATTCGTCATTGCAGGCTTGGATAAAGTTAATGTTGCATCCTTCGGCGCCATAACGATTACGAAGTTCGCGGGCCACCGAAACAAAATCAGGCCCAGCCATACGGTTTTCAACATGATGTGGAGAACCTGTATTTATGAATAAACCTCCATGGCGCTCTTCAACGGCAGATGCATCTACCATTCCAAGGGCAACCTGATCCCCATAAAAAGTGGCCCAATGGGGTCCATCGATGGCTGTAAAGGTGGCTCTATCGCGGATGAGACCGAGGTCTTGAGCAAACTTGGAAATGCAACGCCCACCGTTACCACACATAGTACTTTCGTTGCCGTCGGCATTATAATATACCATGTAAAAATCATCCCCTTCACTACGCGGCTTTTCCAATAGAATCAAACCATCCGCGCCGATGCCATAGTGCCGGTGGCAGAGTTCGGCAATATCCTCAGAAGATAATTGGACCCTGCTCAACCTATTGTCGAAGAGGATAAAATCATTACCGGCACCGTGGTATTTATAAAAGGTATGATCCATTATCCTTAAGATGTTAAAAGGCGTTAAAATTATGTACTTCAGCGGTTAAGCTACGTTGATTTGATGTATAATTTGAAGATACGATAAGGAACCTTCATCAAAAAATTGCAGGCTATGAAAGTCACAACGAAAACTCTAGGTCTTTTATTTTTCACTGCCCTTGGGGGTGCAGCTATCGCGTTAGGCGGTGCACATCTGATGGGCTACTCCGGTAAAACAGTCATCATCCAAAAACGCGAAACCCCTCCGGCCCAGCGCACCAACCTCAGTGTAGCCGCAGCAGCCATGCCCTCGGATTTTGTGGGCGCAGCAGAGCGAACTGTGGAAGCCGTAGTGCACGTCAAAACCACGGCAGAGCTCGTGCAGAATTACTACAACCCCTTCAATGATCTATTTTTCGGGCGTCCCTCAACCCCACAGCGCTATGAAGTGCAGGGCAGCGGATCGGGCGTGATTCTATCGGAGGACGGATATATTGTCACAAATAACCACGTAATCGATGGGGCGAAGGATATCACCATCACGATGGCCAATAACGATGAATACAAGGCGATACTGGTGGGCATGGATCCCACGACAGATATTGCGCTATTGAAGATTGAGGCAAGGGAATTGGACTATATACAAGTGGCCAATTCCGATAATGTCCGCCTCGGCCAATGGGTCTTGGCGGTAGGCAATCCGTTCAACCTCACTAGCACTGTGACCGCAGGCATCATAAGTGCCAAAGGCCGCGACATCAACATCATTGACGAGAAGAGCGCCATTGAGAGTTTCTTACAAACAGATGCCGCGGTAAACCCCGGTAACTCGGGCGGAGCATTGGTGAACACTGCAGGGGAATTGGTCGGGATCAATACCGCCATCTCTTCGCGCAGCGGTTCATTCGAGGGCTATAGCTTCGCTGTGCCTTCCAACCTCATGCTCAAGGTGGTCAAGGATCTGAAAGATTTTGGACGAGTACAGCGTGCGTTCATCGGCATCAACTACAATGAAGTAACTCCTGCCCTCGCCGCGGAACTCGACCTGAATGTGAATTCCGGGGTATATATCGCGAACGTCATTGCGGGAGGGTCTGCAGACGATGCCGGCCTCAAGCTAGGCGATGTGATTATCAATATTGCGAATAAGGAAGTGCGCAGTGGAGCCGATTTAACCCAAGCCCTAGGCCAACACCGTCCGGGTGAACAACTCGATATTGTGGTGAACCGTAACGGTCAGAATAAGAAGTTTGAGTTACTGCTAAAGAACAAATTGGGTACTACAGAAATGCTGACCAAGGAAGAAGAGCTCTTGAGAAGCTTTGGTGCGAAACTGGAAAACGTCAGCGCCAACGACAAACGCAGGTTAGGCATTCGCAATGGCATCCGCGTTTCTGAAATCTTAGGCGGTCGCTTCGAAAAGACAGGGATCCCGAAAGGATTCATCATCATCAAGCTCAACAACATATTTATTTACGATGTAGAGAAATTTGAAAACCTCGCACGCCAATTCAATCCTGGGGATGGCGTCCTAATCCAAGGATTTGAGCCGAATGGTAAGGCGAATTACTATGCATTTGAGTGGTAGCACTCGAGCGAGATTTTAATTTTGATATTAGCGGGCCCGTGGGCCGCTAGTATTTTTTCGTCGTCCGGCGATCGCTAAGTGTAAAAATTACACACCCAAAAAGAGTATAACCAACTGTTTTACAGTATTTTAAAAGTTACTTTTTAGATAGGCGTTGGTGGAATTGGTCCCTAACTTTACATGTAAGAATCACCAACTTTTCACCTATTATGATTGCCCAAAATGAGTACTCTCAAAAAGTCGGGCTTCGTATCGAAAACGAGCGACTCGCAGTGGATATCAGTGCTTGTGTACACGAATTATTTTACAATCGCGGTGTGGAGATCGTCCTGTTTCGCAACCAGTTGCGCGACAAAAGCTCTAGCCAGATCCTAGAACTTCACCAATATGCCAATGATTTTGTGGGCAAGTCCATTCCAGTGGACCGTACCCTCGAAATGCTCAAAGCATTGAAGCGCACGGGGATTGAGCATGCCAAAATAGATATTGGTAAACTCACCCACCAGTGGACGCAGACAGAGGATACCTCAGAAGCCTTCATCATCAAAACCCTCGGCCACTTGTTCCGAAATCCCAGCCTTGAACCACGCGATGTGGTGTTATTTGGCTTTGGCCGTATTGGTCGACTGTTAGCACGTGAACTCATTGTTCAAGAAGGCAGCGGAAACCAGTTGCGCCTTCGTGCCGTTGCAGTGCGCAATATTGATGCTGCCAGCTTACAAAAACGTGCCTCACTGTGGAAAATTGATTCCGTACACGGGGATTTCCCTGGAACCGTGCTTGTGGATGAGGAGCGCATGGCCCTTGTTATTAACGGGCGCCCTATCTACTTCATCCCTACCCCGAACCCCGCGGAGGCAGATTACGAAGCCTATGGAATCAAGGACGCCCTGCTGATTGATAACTCTGGGGCCTTTCGAAATTATGCAGCCTTGGGTAAGCACTTGGCAGCAAAAGGAATCGACAAGGTCTTGTTGACCGCTCCAGGGAAAGGAATTCCAAATGTGGTGCACGGCGTAAATCAAATGGACGTGAACAAAAAAGATCGCATCATTTCTGCGGCCAGTTGTACTACAAATGCCATCTCGCCTGTGCTCCAGGTGATGAACGACCACTTTGGCATCACCAAGGGACATTTAGAAACGATCCATGCCTACACCAACGATCAGAACTTAGTCGATAATATGCACATGAAATACCGTCGCGGTCGTGCGGCTGCCATGAACATGGTCATCACCGAAACGGGAGCCGGTCAGGCCGTAGACAAGTGTATTCCAGGCTTGGGCGCTAAACTGACCTCATCGGCTATTCGTGTACCTGTTCCAAACGGCTCCTTGGCCATTTTGAATTTACAATTGGAAAAGCAAACGAACTTGGAGGAACTCTTGAGCACCTTCAAGCAGGCAGCTTTGGAAGGGCCACTGGTGGAGCAGATCCACTACAATACCTCCAATGAACTCGTATCGAGCGATATCGTAGGAAATGCAGCACCGAGTATCTTCGATGTACACGCCACCCAGGTAACACCAGATGGCATGACCGCCATCTTATATATCTGGTACGACAATGAATATGGATACAGTCGCCAAGTCTTGCGACTCGCCAAACACTTCACGGGTGTACGGCGCCCGGCGTACTATTAAAAAATCCCGGGCTCATGCCCCGATTTTTTCTATTCGTTAATGATGAGTTGCAGTAAACCAGCGTTAGAGTTGATGCTTTCTTCCAGACTGATCATACTCTCGGTGTTCTCTACACCTTCAATATCGTTAATGCGGAAGATTACTTCTTTAGCGTGAGAGGCATCGCGGCAACGAATCTTACAGAAGATCCCGTATTTACCAGTAGCTAAGTGTGCTACAGTGACTTCAGGAACTTCGCGCAAGAGCTCGATGATATCAGGTGAGGACAATGAACGCTTAGTATATAGACCTACGTAGGCAATAAATCCAAAGCCAAGTTTTTCGTAATTCACACTAATAGAGGTACTCTTGATGACCCCTACAGATTCCATCTTCTTCACACGTACGTGAATAGTTCCTGGGCTAACCAATAAGTCTTTCGCAATTTCGGTGAATGGCTTTCTAGCGTCCTTGACCAAGTACTCAAGAATTTGCTTGTCGAGTTTATCGATTTTCATAAGTGTGAGTTAACTTTTGCAAAAGTAAGGAATAAGCATTTTGCAATATTCACAATTTAAATCGATAATTATTGCACAAAATAAGCTGTATTTTTATATTTCATTCAAAAAAAGACATCGTATTATTATCTTATATATAACAATTAAGGGCAATCCTTACATAGAAATCAAAACAGCATATTTATGACTGATGCACATAATACATTAACCGCCAACGCACCTTTGTACACTATCAACAATCCTGAAAGCGTCATCGAGGTATACTTGGATTTAGATAACGATGTAGTTCGTGAGTTAAAGTGTTTGAACTACAATAGATGTAAGGAATATTCTTACCCTATTAATGAGTATTTAGAACGATACAGCCACCACCCTGCGGGCGAAGCCATCAAAGCAGAGTTGGAAGCTGTTCACGCTTAAACAATCTTTCCGTTCACTCTATTTGTATTTGGATTAAGGTAGCGCTAGGGAAAGCAGCACTACTTTTTTTACCAAATAAAACGCCTCGAAGGGCGTTTATTATCTCTTCACGAACGGCAATTTCACTACTTGTGCTTTAATGTGTTTCTCGCGAATCACTACCGCGAACAAACTACCTTCTGCAGCCAGTGCCACAGGTACATAACCCATCCCGATATTTTTACCGGTGGTAGGACTATTGGTTCCTGAAGTCACACGTCCGATAATATTACCCTTTAAATCGGCAATCTCATAGCCGTGTCTTGGGATACCTCGGTCGATCATTTCAAAACCAACGAGTTTTTTGTTCACCCCTACTTCTTTCTGTGCCGCGAACTTTTCACAGGAAACGAAGTCCTTGTTGAACTTTGTAATCCAGCCTAATCCAGCTTCTAGAGGGCTTGTTGTATCATCAATATCATTGCCGTACAAACACATCCCCATTTCTAGGCGCAGCGTATCACGGGCACCCAAACCTGCAGGCAATAGACCGTGGGGTTCGCCAGCAGCAAAGACTGCGTCCCAGAGTTTTTTGGCATCTTGATTGAATACATACAATTCAAAACCACCCGCACCCGTATACCCAGTTGCCGAGATAATAATATCTGTAATACCGGCCATTTCACCGATTACAAAATGGTAATAATTGATCTTCGCCAAATCTACTCCAGTTAGGGTCTGTAGGATTTCTGTAGCCTTGGGGCCTTGAACGGCTAATAACGAGTACGCTTCACTATCGTTTCGTAAGGTCACATCCATACCTTCCGTGTATTGCATCAAATGGTTCCAGTCCTTCTCTATGTTCGATGCGTTCACCACCAGTAAGAAATGCTCATTACTGAAGCAATACACCAATAAATCATCCACAATACCGCCATCTTCGTTTGGCATGCAGCTGTATTGAATCTTTGCTGGCAAAAGCTTACTCACGTCGTTAGAGGTCACCTTTTGTAAAAATGGTAAGGCATCCGGTCCCTCCACAAAGAATTCGCCCATATGGCTGACATCAAACATTCCCGCCGCTTCACGTACTGCATTGTGTTCTTTCTTTAGTCCGTTGTACTGCACGGGCATGTTGTAGCCTGCGAATGGGACCATTTTTGCGCCCATTTCAATGTGGGTGGCTTCTAGTGCTGTTGATTTTAAATTTGACATCTTCTGTGTATTAGTGGTTCTTTTATCCGTGTATGCGTTCAGTATTGCCCAATTTTGATATCACCTCCGCCTCAAAGGCTAATAATCCCTTCCACATCTCATCGACCTTCTCGCGGTCAAAGTACTTGCGCGCTAGGGTGATGAACATAGTATAGTGGTTGGCCTCAGAAATCATAAGGGTGTGGTAGAAGGAGGCCAATTCTTCATCTTCGATATTTTCGCTCAACACCTTAAAACGCTCACAGCTCCTTGCTTCAATTAACGCACAGAGTAATAGCTTTTGAACCAAGCGCTCCTCCCTATTTCCTCCTTTTGGAAAGTAGGTGTGTAATTCATTGACATATTCATCACGGCGTTCACGCCCTAAGACTAATCCGCGCTGTATCATTCTATTGTGAACCATTTGGAAATGGCCCATCTCTTCGCGAGCAAGTGCTGTCATCTTGTCGACAAGTTCTGATTTCTCAGGGTATCCTATGATCAGGCTGATCGCCTGTGAGGCAGCCTTTTGCTCGCAGTATGCGTGGTCCGTTAGGATCTCCTCAATGTTCTTTTCTGCAATGTTTGCCCATCTAGGATCAGTGGGCAGTTTCAAACCTAATATACTCATGAGAAACTAATTTTGTCACGCTGCTGGGCGGCAAAATTAACCATCAATTCCCACTTCGCCATCTCATTTACGGTGTTTGTGCTGATGCCGCTACCTTCGGCGTGATTAGGCGTCGAGTAAGTCGGCCAATTCCTCCCCGTACTCAATGAACTCCAACGTTTCATCCGTACGAGCGAGCTTGAGATGGTTGAAGATAAGCAAGGCTTCACCGTTACTTTCTACATGGGAGATTTGGTGGTCTTCAAAGAATTGGACCACTTCTTTCGTGAAGAAAGATTGCAACTCCTGCTCGTCCTGGCCCATCACCAAAAACTTCTTGGAGAACTTCGAGAACATCTTGAACTCGATGTCCGTGTACCCTGTGAAGGCAATCATACGATCGAACAGCTTCTCATATGCCTTCTCGCGCTCCATGGTAAAGATGGGCAGGGAACGATTGACCTTGAGAACCATCAACGTTGTATTGAATGTTTCTGCCATGAAAGCCTTTCCTTCATTAAAAATCACATCGGCGATTTCCCAACTCGCATCTATGTCTCTATAGTCGCCTTTCAAACAATTGTTTTTGCGCTCAATAGGTCGAATTTCGAAGAAGTGGAATTGCTTGAGGTAGCTCGTATTCCAGTTTACCTCGCGTACATAGCTATAACCCTTTTCTGTAGCTAAATTCCGCAAGCGCTTTTCGCGGTGTGTAAGTTTTAATCCTTCACTAGTCACCATAAACTTTAGGGCCTTGTTGTAGGTCGATGAGGAAATATGGGCATCCAACCCCGAGATAAAGACCTTTCCTCCCGACTCTCTTTGCTTGTTCAAGAACTCCACCAGATAATCCATATACGACATATCCACCAGTCGGGTTTCGGAGAGGTCAATGTTCACATCTGCATCGGCAGGGATTTGTCCGACCAATTTATCCACCTTGATGATGCCCAAGAAATTTGCAATACCTCGCACTTTCAGGATGTAACTGCTCTGGGACAAGGGAATTAATCTGGTTCGAGAAGAATAAACTAGTTTGAAGAACTGCGGCACCGGAATACGTGCCAACAAAATATGGGTAACCAGTACCAACATGGAACCGCCTAATAAACCTATTAGAAGGTTTGAATAGAGCGTCATAATCATGGTGGCTATGAAGAATACTAATTGTTCAATTCCTTGATTATAAACCTGTTTGAATACTGCAGGTGAAGCTAACTTAAAGCCTGTATGCACCAAAAGAATAGCAAATGCACAGAGCGGTACTTGACGCATGATGGGGCTAAGCACTACGATGAATAGAAGTAAAAGCAACCCTTGATACATGTTGGACCATTTAGTCTTCGCCCCATTCTGAACGTTAACCGTGCTTCTTATAATCACAGAAATAATAGGCAAACCACCAATCAATCCACTGATCATAGTACTAATCCCTATTCCCGTCAGATCCTTATTCAAATCTGTTTTGCGCTTATACGGATCGATTTTATCTACAGCCTTGGCAATGGCCAAGTGTTCAATACTGGTAATGATCAACATCGAGAATACGATTCCCCAGAATTCGAGCGTGTTGATCTTTCCAAAATTCGGGTGCATTATCGAATCTGTAATGGTATCCGGAATATCCAATAGCAAATCAGGACCTACCGCATAGGCGTTGCCTAAGAACGAGATCTGGTGCGGTTCAAAGAAATTAAAGGCATATACAAAGGGCAACGAGAGCACGATGACCCACATTGGCACTGGCAAGAAGTGGAAGAATCTGTTGGTAATCTTGCTGTTGAACAAAATCATCAAAAGTCCTGCCGACGAGATTAACACCACAAAAGGATTGGCATGTGGAAGCATGACCACTGCATCCACTAGATTATCTACGATGTTGGCACCGTCGGAATAGGTTCCAAGGGCCACGTGAATCTGCTTCGCGAAGATGATGATCCCAATGGCTGCCAAAAGTCCTTGAATGACCGAACCGTGGAAAATATCTGCAATGCGGCCCAGTTTAAAGATCCCTAACAATGTCTGTAGGGCCCCAGAAATCACTGCAGCTGCAAGTACATAGTTGAAGGCTTGACCCGTATCGTCGTCCATCAGGACAATCCCCAACAGAATGACCCCGATCACCCCTTTAGCCGGTCCGTTCACAGAAATATGACCTCCACGGTAAAATGTGGTGACTACACCTCCTACGACGGCGGAAAATATCCCTGCCATCGCCGGTGCACCCGCTGCCAAGGCAATGCCCAAGGAAAGCGGCAAGGCAATGAGTGCAACGCTTACTGCCGCAATCAAATCACTCTTCCAATGCTGTACTAGACCTTTAAATCCACCGCTTGGTGTGCCTTCCATCTATCTGTCTCTGTTTTTTTAGCGCCCAAAAGCTCATTTAATTCTTGTGTTGTCCCTTTAAACACGAACCTGCCTGGCCACATGAACTAGTAGAAAATACATATTTCCCGCTAAAAGCAAGGGCGTGAATAGCCGTGATGTGTTTGGGTTAAGATACACAAGGACGCTTAGAACGCAAAGTAAATGAACGGCTGAACCTCAGCACTCAAGATTTGGTAAATGACCGCGATGGCGGTAACAGTGAGTAAGAACAAAGTCCCAACGGAGGCTGAGCTCACCCATTGGCGCATCTTCTCCTTGTACACGTCTGGTATCCAGTGGATGAGGTAACCCAGAATAAGGACGGCGTAGAATTTCCAATTGGCCACCAGAACCTCCCCAGCAGTAACCCAGCCGAAGTCCGATGGAATTTTAGACAGAATACCTATGGCCCCCTCCCAAGTAGGCGACCTAAACCAAGCACGCGTAAACGTTATGAATACCAAAGTGAGCACCAAACCAATGGCTTTATTGTACGCCTTAGTCTTGTCCGCCCAAGGGGAAATTTTCTTCCAATTTTTGTATACGACCAACCCAACACCATTAAGTGCCCCCCAGGTAACGAAGTTCCAAGAAGAGCCGTGCCATAAACCGCCCAGGACCATGGTGAGCATCAAGTTGATATTCGTATTTACCCAACGCTCTGTGCCGCGGCTGTAACGCATCAACACAAAGCCCAGTGCAAATAATGCGGCCAAGCCTATACTAAGCCAAGGATTACCCACAATCAGCGCAATCATCAAAAAGAAAGCGAAGACGATAGTATAAGAAGCGATGCTCCCCTCTCTATTTCCTCCGAGTGGGATGTAGAGGTAATCACGAAGCCAAGTGCTGAGTGAGAGGTGCCAACGGCGCCAGAAATCAGCCACAGAAGTCGCCTTGTACGGACTGTTAAAGTTCTTTGGAAGCGTGAAACCCATCAGCATTGCAATCCCAATAGCCACGTCGGTGTAGCCTGAGAAATCCGCATAGACTTGGAGCGAGTACCCGAACAGCGCACTCATGGTTTCAAATCCAGAATAGAGCTGCGGGTTATCGAAAACGCGATCGATGAATTGTACTGCGAGGTAATCTGCGAGGACCAATTTCTTCAGCAATCCGTTCAAAATCCAGAAAACCGCCAATCCCGCGCGCTCCTTGGAGAGTTTGTATGGCTCGTACAACTGTGGGACAAATTCCGAAGCACGAACAATGGGGCCAGCCACCAGCTGCGGGAAGAAGCTTACATAGAATCCGAAATCCATTATGTTCTTCACAGGCTTGATGTGCCCACGGTAAATATCCACGCTGTACGAAATGGTTTGGAAGGTGAAAAAGGAGATTCCCACTGGCAATAAAATACGGTCGAAAATGAAGTTCGTACTTATGGTTTCATTTGTCCATAGTGCGAAGTGATTGATCACTTCGAGTTCTATGCCGGTGAGATCGTGGATAAAATCGGCCACGAAATAGGCATATTTAAAATAGCCCAAAACAAAGAGGTTCACCACCACACTCAGGGCTACCAGCGTCTGACGTTGCCACTTGACCTTATTGCTATAGATCGCCCAGCCTATACTGTAATCAGCTAGTGTGGAGAACAGCAGGATGATAAAATAGAACCCGCTTGTTTTGTAATAGAAGAACAAGGATACCGCGAACAAGAAGATATTCCGACGCGCTGTATTTTTGTACATCAGGCTATATGCGCCCATTACCAAGGCAAAGAAGACCCAGAAATACTGCTGGGTAAAGAGCAAAGGGGTCGACGGGTCGTAAGTGAACCAAGAAGAAAGTTGTTCCATCATGGGGCTAAGGATTTTAGGTGTACTTCATAATCCTCCCATAGGGCCCAGAACAACAAGGTTGCATTAAGCCGATACCCTGCGTTGGTAAAGTGTATCTTATCAGATTTGGCCAAGCCTTTGTCTTCCCAAATAGCTATGCTGTTCAACCCTCCCATAACTTGGAACAGGTCCCAATACGCAGTATTGTGTTCTTTACTGAGCTGTTGCATCACTTCCTGTACGTCCAACACGTGCTCGTTTGGCGTTTGGCGTTTGTAATAGCTATCATTGTTGGTGATGAAAATGAATTGACAATCCGGATTGATTTCTCGGAACCAATTCACCAATGTATCATAGCGCATCTTATACTCCTCCGGGTGCCATTCGCTATCGGGTTTATACGCATCGTTAATGCCCAGTCCAAAAATGACCAAATCTGCCCCAACGTATTTACCCTGATCCACAAAGTTCTCACTACGCAAAAAGCTTTTCGTCGCTGCACCATTAACCCCAAGTGCGTGGTACACCAACCCAGCCTCTTCACGCACCATCTGCATCCCTTGAAGGATATACTGAGGCTCTTCACCCTCAGCCGCCTCAAAACGAACGGCCACCGAATCTTGCAACTCTTTGTAAAACCAACGGCGTACTCCGGCCACGGTATCCACCACAACAGAATCTGGCGCCGGCGCCCCAACGGGCAACATAGTGTTGCTCGAACTGTGCTCAAACAAACGCAATTCTGTAAATCCATAGGCCTCGCCCGCCTCTCGGAAACTCTGCAGCTCAAATCCTGCCTCTATATCACGGGTGATGGCATCTATCCCGCTAAAGCCCCATGGACAATTATTGCGAGGAATGCTATTTCTACATCCTTCCCAAGTCCCTATTTTCTTCACATAAATATTCCCCGGCATATTGGTATTGGCCAAGCGGTGCGGAAAGAAGAAGCCACGTTCAATGTTTAGTGATGGAGCCAATTGGCCCAGCTGCGAACGCAACGTGTGACTCAAGGTTCCGCCCTGAACATGAGACCCTCCCATGTGTACGACATTGACCTTGCCGTCCTGATCAAAAATCGCACGGTCGAGTTTCTCATAGAACTTCTCCATACCCTTTTGTGAGCCGAAAAACTTCAAATGGTTGGCGCTTGTATCCAAAAACGGGTACTTCAATGCAATTCCCCCCATCTCCTCCTGTGCTTGAACAGGAATTGCCAGGACTACAACCGCAAGCGAAATTAATATTCTCATGGGGCAGTAGAATCTTTTGCGGTCGTATCCACCGACGAGGCATTATAGGTACGGATAGAATCCTTTCGTCGCTGGGCTTCGTCCGCCAAACGCCGCTTCTCTCCACGGTAATTTTCCTGGGCCAATTCGACCATCTCCCCTAATCTATTCCCAACCCACTGGGCGCCCTTTGGAGTGAAGTGGATGTAATCTTTAACTGCAAAGGCCGGTTCCCTCTCGACCCATCGTACCATGGAGCCTTCACCGCCCATCACATCATAAAGGTCCCAATACACTGCTCCCCGTGCAAGCACTTCAGTTCTTAACGCCTGCTTGAAGGGCTGAATAAGTGGATAACTCTCCATCTTTAGGCCATTCTTACGCGCCATATCTGATGGTCCTACGTAGATAATAGCCGCATTGGGATAGAGAGATTTGATATGGTTGATTTGTCGCGCAGCCGAACGAGCAAAGCGCTTTGCATGTGCTTCGTCTCTCAAATATGGTATAGCATTCCCTCCATATTGCAGAATTATTAAGGAATAGAATTCACGTTCGAGATGAGATTTGAATTGGTCTGCATCGAGTTTATTAAAAACCATCCCTGAGGCACCGCGCATGGCCACATTGTCCACATGCACTCCTGTCGGACTCTCGAAACTGATTCCATAAATTCTTGGGCTTTCATCAGATTGCAGTACCAAAGTAAACTCCCCTTCATCTGGAATATCGAGCGATAAGGCTCCTTCATAAAACTCAGGAAAAGCACGTGTATAAAACACAGTATCCTCCACATAGATTTGGGCAATAACAAAGGCTGATGTATTTAGACTTATACGGACCTTTGTAAAATCGCGCGCTAAGGCATAACCCCAGTTACGCTTTCTAAAGGTTACCTGTCCGGCATAACCCGTTCCTGTTGAGTTCGACGCCAACATGGTGAACGACGCTAAATGCCCATATGCCATATCCTTAATGAGTGTATCACGTCGTCCAAAGGCTGTTTTACGAATAAACCCTTGTGACTCCAAAAAGTCCAATGAAGCCGGTTTCACGAGTGGCTCCAAGGCTACATATCCGAAGCCTCTACCACCATACTTCTTCTGCAATAAATTTCTCAATTGCATGGTGATACGGTCGCCCTCGAGCTGGCTATCCCCATAATGAATG
>DMQR01000171.1:0-7491 GCA_003455605.1 Cryomorphaceae bacterium
TCGTAGAGGTCGGAACAACATCCCGATGAAGATGATGATGGCTGTGAGCTCTCCTACTGTTACACCACCCCCTTGGGCGGCATTCATCCCACCGTACCATACACCAAGACCTATGGAAATAGCGCTAAGGACTTCAATAATGGGGAAAAAAAGAGCATAATAAAAGATGCTCTTGATATTGGCATCGCGGTGTCGTGCATTGATGGTTTCAAACTTGCCCATTTCCTGAGCTTCACGTCCAAATGCTTGTACGATGGCTATCCCTCCAAGGTGTTCTTGTACAAAAGTATTGAGGTTGCTAACTTCATTACGCACGGCTTGAAAGGCACCTTTGATACCACGCTGGAACCAACGGGTGGCAACAAAAAGAACGGGTACAACGCTGAGGCTTATGAGTACGAGCATCGGGTTGAAGAAGAAGAACATGGCAAAGAGCATCACCGCGATGCGGAACAGGTCGCCAAAGATTACGAGGATTCCTTCAGAGAATACTTGGGCTATGGTTTCGATGTCGGAGACGACACGAGTGACTAATTGGCCCACGGGAATTCTATCGTAAAATCCTAGACGGAAATTTTGCAGCTTATCATATAGCTCGATACGAATGTCTTTGATGATGCTTTGCCCAAGCCAATTGGCCGCGTACATAAATGCGAAGGATCCTATACTTTCGATGAGCAATAGGCCCATGAGCCACAGCATAAGGTTTACCAAAAGCTCCGGATTGTTCCCTAGGATAGCGTCGTCAATGATCTGGCGTGTTAAAATAGGGCGCGCCGTACCGATGGCCCCTAAGGAGATTGTCAAAGCGACCGCGGATATGAAGAGTACTCGGTAAGGCTTTACATAGCCTAATACCTTGAGGAACAACTTAAAATCGAATGCTTTACCGCCGACGTTTGACATCTAGAAATGGGGGTACAATACTTGTGAAAGATATAACCCGTATGCGGGGGCGCTGGTTCCCATGGCACCACGATTTTTTGCTTGAAGACGGGTCAAGAACTCTTCTTGCGTCCATTTTCCGCGACCTACTTCGACCAAGCCACCAACGATGGCGCGTACCATGTTACGGAGGAATCGGTCCGCGGTGATGTGAAACACCCAATGGTCGCCTTGTGCTTCCCAGTGGGCTACACGTACATCGCAGAAGGTAGTTTTATTATTCGAGCCGTTT
Organism: Cryomorphaceae bacterium; assembly: GCA_003455605.1. GTDB lineage: Bacteria > Bacteroidota > Bacteroidia > Flavobacteriales > Schleiferiaceae > UBA10364. The sequence goes on from DMQR01000171.1 coordinate 1,178, forward strand.
TTACAAAAAGAAGCGAAATCCTCTTCTTCAAGAAGCAACACAGCGCAAGCGTTCATTACATTAAAGTCCAATTTTTCATTGACGTTCCAAGCCCAATCACGCAGAAACGGATTACCTCCCTCTACGAGTTTGTACTCATAACTGCGGCTCGACGCCAAAAACCTCGCATGCCATTCCTCGCTTACTTCCAAAGCCTCATGAATGCGTATGGCCGGATCTAAAAAGCGATTCAATCTGTGCACCAAGTGCGCATGATCCATATCATCAGCAGCCAAAGCCGGATCCCAATCGAAGTGTGCAAACATCTCTGTGGCATGCACTCCACTATCCGTACGGCCCGCACCGACAGTGTTGATTTCTTGCTCTAAAAGCTTGGAAAGTGTATCATTGAGATCTCCCTGAACGGTCCTGTCCTCGGGCTGAACTTGCCAACCGCAAAAAGGCGTGCCATCAAAGGCGAGTTTCAAGACTGTGCGCATTACTTTTGAGTTCATTGAACACCTCAAAGGTACAACTTGATGCCCGCAAATAAGACGAAAATCCTTCTCCTGTCTGACACGCACAGCTACATGGACGAGCGTATCTTGGAATTTGCCAAGCAGGCGGATATCGTTATGCATACTGGAGATATGGGCAGCCACGAATCCATGGATGAACTTGAAGCGGCCAGCAACCAACTGGTGGGCGTTTATGGCAATATCGACGACCACATCATGCGCCTTCGTTATCCCTTGCATCAAAAGTTCACCTTAAACGGCATGAAGTTTTGGATGACCCACATCGGCGGCTATCCCCCACGCTATAACCCCAGGATTAGAGAGGATATCCAACGTGATCCGCCCGATGTGTTTATTTGCGGCCATAGCCATATTCTAAAAGTGGTCAATGATAAAAAGCTACAATGTTTGCATATGAACCCTGGTGCCGCAGGTCAACATGGCTTTCACAAGGTACGCACTATGTTAAGATTCGAGATAGTTCAGGCAGAACCCTCGGCGAAGGGACGTATTGAAAACCTTGAGGTCATTGAATTAGGAAATCGCGGCAGACTCCGTTAATTTTGCGCTTTAACGGATTCACTCATGTCTACAGCTTTACATGCCATCACACCTGTTGATGGTCGTTATGCTTCAAAAACGGAAGCCCTCTCTCAGTATTTTTCGGAATATGCACTGATCAAGTATCGTTTGCGCGTTGAAATCGAATACTTCATCGCTTTATGTGAAAGTGATTTACCACAGCTTAAGGGGGTAAACAGGGACCAATTCTCTGCGCTTCGCGCTATTTACCAATGCTTCAGTACGGAGGACGCACAAAAGATTAAAGACATCGAGAAAGTCACCAATCACGATGTAAAAGCCGTCGAATACTTCATCAAAGAAGCTTTCCAAAACATGGGACTTTCCAGCTACCAAGAGTTTATCCACTTTGGTCTGACCTCACAGGACATCAACAATACCTCTGTTCCTCTATCCATCAAAGAGGCCTTGGAGAACATCCTGTACCCACAATTAGAGGAGCTTATCGACGCTATAGATACCCGTGCCACTGCTTGGGATCACATTTCTTTGTTAGCACGCACACACGGGCAGCCGGCCTCTCCTACTACTTTAGGCAAGGAATTCAAGGTATTCACCGCTCGTTTACGCAGCCAACTAGCCCAGCTAAAAGCGATACCTCATAGCGCAAAATTTGGTGGTGCCACAGGTAACTTCAACGCCCATACGGTTGCTTATCCAAGTCAAGATTGGCACAGCTGGGGCGATCAGTTCGTTGCTAAGCACCTTGGACTTAAACGAAGCTACCCCACAACTCAAATTGAACATTATGATAACCTAGCCGCACAGTTTGATGCATTGAAGCGCATTGATAACATCTTCATCGATTTCTGTCGCGACGTATGGACTTATGTGAGCATGGATTACTTCAAGCAGAAGATCAATGTAGGAGAAGTTGGTTCTTCCGCTATGCCGCACAAGGTGAACCCTATTGACTTCGAGAACGCTGAAGGAAACTTGGGCATTGCTAATGCTTTGTTCGGGCATATGGCAGGGAAACTCCCTATTTCACGTTTGCAACGTGATTTGACAGATTCTACCGTACTCAGAAATGTCGGTGTCCCTATCGGTCACCTGCTGATTGCCATAGCAAGCATGAACAAAGGCCTTGGTAAGCTATTGGTCAACGAAGCAAAGATTGCAGCAGATTTGGAAGCTAATTGGGCAGTAGTAGCGGAAGCCATACAAAACATCTTACGCCGCGAAGGATATCCAAAACCTTATGAGGCCTTGAAAGCCTTGACTCGTACAAATAGTGCGATCACTGCTGAGAGTATAGCCGAATTTATCGATACCTTAGAGGTAGATGATCAAATTAAGACGGAGTTGAAAAACATTACTCCGAGTAACTACATCGGACAAGCCAAGCGCTAAACCTCATGAAAAAGAAAATATACCACACAGCAACGGTCGTCCTTATGACGGCCGTTTCTTTTGGACTATACCAGTATTTCCGGACCCCGGCAACCGCAATAGACCTCCCCCCTGCTTTCAACGGTGATGCGCAATCCATGGCGAGTGAATTAGATAAATTCCAAATAGGCGATGTAGTTCTATTACAGGATACCGTAGTCAGCGCCGAAAGCAAAAGCATTTCATTACCCAATAGCGTAATTGTAGTAAGAGATTCTTCCGACACTCAAACTTGGCCGTCAAGTGGCTACGTTTCAGTGAAAGGATTCTATCAGGGAATTGAGCTAGACGATTTTTTCGGAGATACCTTAATCCGCGTCGGCGGTGCCTATCTTCTCGAACCCACGAACTCTGAAGATTTGGATTAACCCTAGTGCAAAAAACACCGTCAAGGAAAGGGCAGAATTCCTTAGATCTCCTGTCAGTGCCTCTAGAAGACCTATACTGAACATCCCGAAGGTAGTGGCCAGTTTCTCCATCACATCATAGAAACTGAAATAGGTCGTATGGTCTTCTGTGGGCGGTAACATCTTACTATAGGTGGAACGCGATAAACTTTGTAAAGCGCCCATCACAAAGCCAAGGCATGCTCCTACGAGAAAAAATTGGCTTGCTGTTTGAACAAAGTATGCCGCAAAACAAACGAGCATCCACACCGCCACTGCTATTTTGACGGCGTATAGATTGGTGGTATGCTCGCTTAATCGGGCAAAAACATACGATCCCGCGATGGCAACAAACTGTATCATCAAGATCATCATAATAAGCTGCGTTGATTCTAATCCTAACACCTTAGACCCAAATACCGCCGCCATAAGAATAATAGTCTGCATCCCCACATTATACCAAAAGAAACCACCGAGGAACACGCGAAGGGGCTTGATCTTCTTAAACTCATGAAATACTTTGATGAGCTCTTCCCAACTCTTCCAGAATAGTTTGCCTTCGAAAAAATCTTTGACCTCGTCTTTCGGTAATTTGTGAATGGCTGGTAATCCAAACCCTAGCCACCAAATACCTGTCAAGACAAAAGAAGCTCTTGAGGCAATTCCTGCATCGGCGAACCCAAAGGTATCGGGCATCTGAACCAAGGCCAGACAAAGTATCAACAATAATGAACTACCGAAATACCCAAGTGAAAACCCTCTAGCCGATAAGCGATCTTGTAATTCCTTTGGTGCAATGACCGGTAAAAAACTATTATAAAACACGATACTTCCGCTGAAACCCAAACTAGCAGAGAAGGCTAAACACAACCCCAACCATGGATTTTGCGCGGTGAAGAAGCCCATGCAAGCCGTGCTAATGGCCCCAATGATCATGAACGTACGCATGAACACCTTTCTGCGCCCAGTGTGGTCAGCCATGGCCGCGAAATACGGTGAGAGAATGGATATGGTCAAAAAGGAGGCCGCAATGACGTAGCTGTATATGATAGTGTTTTCCCATTCTCTTCCTAAAAACAAGACACTATTTGTCTCATTTTTGGTCACAGCCTCGTAGTAAATGGGGAATAATACTGTGCTAATGACCAAGGAATAGACAGAATTTGCCCAATCATACATGGCCCAGCCGCGTTGTGTTTTTTTAAATTTCATGGTGATTCCAATTTACAACTCGAATCGGCATTATATTTGATTCATTAAGGCAAATTACCACTCTATGAAAAAAGTCGTCCTACTGATGCTTTTTGTTTTCGCTGGCCTCGAAGCTTTTGCGCAAGACATGATCATCTTCAAAGACAAAACCGTTGAAGAAGTAACTATAGTTGAAGTCACTCCAGATTATGTTAAGTACCGCGAGTACGGCGCACCTATTAACTCAGTTACATTCTCTATAGAAAAGGACTACCTATCAAAGTTGATTTTTGAAAGCGGTCGTGTTATAGACATGAGTATATCCATGATGAATGACGAGCGCGTTTACGCTGGTCAGCGGGAAAGAACCATCAAGTTAGATGTATCAGGAATCAGCAGTAACTATACTTTCATTTCCTACGAACAAGCGGTTGACCCGAGCACCAGCTGGGAAGCTGGAATGATTTTTATCGGCGCCGGTTTTGAAAACCAAAACGTTGTAAGTGATCCCGAAAGAGCAATGGGCCTTGGTCTAAACATGGGATATAAGTTTAAACGTAGTCCAAACTTCTATATGGAACGCATGCGTTATGGTCATATACTACGGGGTGCTTACGTCAAGCCAAACCTTTGGTTGAATGTTTTTAACTATAACCGAGTCGATTACGATCACCCACCTGATCCTGTGACTTTTCAATATCCATCCACACGTCAATCTGCAACGGCTGGTACGTTAATGATTGATTTTGGTAACCAGCTTGTTTTCTCCGATCAATTCTTGATTGATTACGCTGCGGGTGTCGGTTACGGTTTCACTACCAAATATGTTAATTGGAATCCAAGTAATTATGGCTTTCTCGGAGGTGCAGGATCGGGTACTCCCTACACTTTCTCATTTACTTTGAAAGTGGGTTACCTCCTACCGAATAAATAAGCATCAACCTTATTCATAAAAAAAGCCCGGCGCGTTGCGCCGGGCTTTTTTTATATCTAGTCTGCTCCTCAGTAAGAATTCTGTGCTTTAATCAAGTTCAATGCAGAACCTGCCTTGAACCACTCAATCTGTTGAGCATTGTAGGTGTGGTTCAACTTAATCGTATCCGTAGAACCGTCAGCGTGAACAACCTCAAGCGTCAACTGCTTGCCTGGGGCAAATAATGCAAGATCTGTGAAGTTGAACGTATCGTCTACTTGGATCAAATCATAATCTACTTCATTGGCAAAGGTCAGGCCCAACATACCTTGTTTTTTTAGGTTTGTTTCGTGGATACGAGCGAATGACTTCACAATCACAGCGCGAACGCCTAAGTGACGTGGTTCCATTGCCGCGTGCTCACGTGAAGAACCCTCACCGTAATTGTGATCACCCACAACGATAGAAGGAACGCCAGCTGCTTTGTAAGCACGAGCTACGTTTGGCACCTCATCCACTGAACCGTTGAGTTGGTTCGTTACAGCATTAGTCTCTTGGGTATAAGCGTTCACGGCACCAATCAAACAGTTGTTTGAGATGTTATCTAAGTGACCGCGGTAACGCAACCATGGACCTGCCATGGAGATGTGATCGGTAGTACACTTTCCAAAGGCTTTAATCAAAAGCTTAGCACCTTCAATGTTGGTACCGTCCCACGGAGCGAATGGGCTCAACAATTGTAGACGCTGTGAATCAGGGCTCACCGCTACTTTTACACCTGAACCGTCCTTTGCAGGAGCTTGATAACCGTTGTCCTCAACTGCGAAACCAGCTGATGGTAATTCGTAGCCTGTTGGCTCTGCTAATTTCACTTCTTCGCCATTTGTATTGGTCAACGTATCCGTAACTGGATTAAAATCTAGTTTACCAGAGATTGCGATTGCTGCAACCATTTCTGGTGAAGTAACGAAAGCGTGTGTGTTCGGGTTCCCGTCGGCACGCTTTGCGAAGTTTCTGTTGAACGAGTGAACGATAGAGTTTTTCTCTTGCTTCTCAGCACCTTCACGCGCCCACTGTCCGATACATGGACCACAAGCGTTGGTAAAGATTCTAGTTCCCTCTAGTTTGTTGAACGTATCGATCAATCCGTCACGCTGCGCCGTGTAACGCACTTGCTCAGAACCTGGGTTGATACCCAAGATCGCCTTAGGCGCAATGCCTTTCTCAACAGCATCAGCAACAATAGAAGCAGCACGGGTCAAATCTTCGTACGAAGAGTTGGTGCATGAACCGATCAATGCCCACTCAATATCAGTTGGCCAATCGTTCGCTGCAGCCTTCTCCTTCATCTCA
>DMQR01000171.1:7802-8150 GCA_003455605.1 Cryomorphaceae bacterium
TGCAGCCTTCTCCTTCATCTCAGCAACTGGCGTAGCGAGATCCGGAGTGAACGGTCCGTTCAAATGTGGGGTTAATTCATTCAAGTTGATTTCAATTACTTGGTCGAAGTATTGCTCTGGGTTTGCGTACACCTCGGCATCACCAGTCAAATGCTCAGCTACTGCATCGGCAGCATCCACAACATCTTCACGACCTGTAGCGGCCAAATAGCGACGCATACTATCGTCGTAACCGAATGTTGAAGTCGTTGCACCGATCTCAGCACCCATATTACAGATGGTTCCTTTACCCGTAGCGCTCAAGCTCTCAGCACCCTCACCGAAGTACTCAACGATACATCCAGTGCC
>DMQR01000011.1 GCA_003455605.1 Cryomorphaceae bacterium
CAGCTATTGAGATCAGCGATGGTTTTTATTGGATTCCAATGCCAGAAGGCGTAAAAGAAACCACTGTTCGCCTCGGGATAAGCGGAACCTCAGAGGACGGTGCTTGGACAAATTTTGTTGCGGAATTAAACAAACAAAACTTTGAAGACCTTTTCAAAGAGACACAAAAGAAATGGTCGAAGGAATTGGCCAAGAGTACCGTGAAAAGCGCCTCTGCAGATGACCGCGCTATTTTTGCTACAGCCCTTTACCATGCCTATTCTGTGCCCAATTTATGGAGCGACGCAGATGGCGCTTATCGCGGTGCAGACGGTAAAATCTACACCGATACCGAGCATGCACATTATACGGTCTATTCGCTTTGGGACACCTACAGAACGGCTCACCCTTTGTATACCATTACACAGCCTGAACGCACACAGGAGTTTATCTACGGCATGCTCGACATGTACAAGCAGCGCGGGCGTTTACCTATATGGGAATTGGCCGGTAATGAAACCGATTGTATGATTGGTTACCATAGCGTGAGTGTGCTCGCCGATGCCATTGCAAAAGGCTACCATACCGATACTGCCCTGACCCTCGAAGCCATGCGTGTCACAGCTGAGGTGGATGTTTTTGGACTGGGCGCTTATCAGGAATCTGGATTCTTGAGTATTGAGGACGAAAGTGAATCGGTCAGTAAAACTCTAGAGTATGCTTATGACGATGCATGTATCGCATGGACGGCCGAGCGACTAGGGAACCTCGGAATTATGAACAGCTACAAGCAACGCGCTTCTGCTTACAGATCACTTATCGATCCAGAAAGCGGCTTTGTGCGTCCGCGGACCAATGGAGATTTCTTATCGCCCTATGCCCCGCAAGAGGTCAATAATCATTTTACCGAGGCCAACGCCTATCAATACAGCTTTTCCCCAGTGCATGATATAGAGGGTTGGATGGAAGTATTGGCCAATTTTAGAGCGAGCCGCGAAGACTGGAATTCACTGCCGCGCAAAAAGCAAGAAATGGTCGTTAAAAGCAGGTATGATGTGCTTGAGGATTTGCTTGACGAGCTCTTTACCGCACCAAGCGAAACTACGGGCAGACAGCAAGCAGACATCACAGGGCTAATCGGTCAATATGCACACGGTAATGAACCTTCACACCACATTGCCTACCTCTACAATGCCACCAACAACCCGAACAAAACGAGCTATTGGGTCAATGAAATTTTGAACTCACAATACCAAAATGCCCCAGACGGATTAAGTGGTAATGAAGATTGTGGACAAATGAGTGCGTGGTACGTAATGGCTTCCATGGGACTCTATCCATTGGTACCCGGTCAGCCACATTACCAGCTGAGCACTCCCAAATGGGACTCCATTCACCTTGAATTGGCCAGTGGAAAATCATTGGATATAGCAGCCAAAGGAACGGGGCCTTACCTATCTAGTTATAACCTGGGTGAAGAAGTTATGGTGCATAAGCAGAAGCGCTACGTCACTCACGAAACACTTCTTGAAGGAGGTATATGGAACGTGGAACGTCGCGCAGATGAAGGACTCTGGAATACCACACAATGCTATAAAACAAGCCTCAATAACCCTACGCCTCCTGCACCAATCATTCGTGTAAACAGAACCTTTTCTGAGGAGACACTAGTGGAGATTATACCCACGGGCAGCTATAATGTGTGGCGCTACGAACGCTACGAAAACGTGAAATGGAAAAAGGACCGCAAGGGTCGAGAACGCATAGGTAGGGCCTACGATAATGGTTTTGTTACAGCCATTACACCGGATTACGGATTCGGCAATCACATCGCAAAGGCGGTGTTTACTAAAAGAGACGACAACTACAGTGCTCGCTGGATACAAGGAACCCCAACCTCACAATACACAGCAGGCGGAGCCGGTGCGGCAGTCGATGGCATTAAGGGAGATACAGATTGGCGCAAGGGCCACTGGATTGGGATCCAAGGAGAAAATGCTGTGCTGGAAATAACTTTAGAAAGACCAAAAGCAGTCAGAAGCATAAGTGTTGGCGTCCTGAAGGATATACGCGCTTGGATTGCATTACCTAAGGTACTTGAAATAAGTATCTGGTACGAAGGAATTACGCAGTGGAAGACCATTGGTATGCTGCCCATGGAGAATCCATTGGGTGAGGAAGAGGCAACAAGAAAGGAGGTCATTTTTGCTCATGATGCCCAGCGCCCAGTGCAGAAAGTTCGAGTGAAATTTACTAATGCTGGGAAACTTCAAGATTGGCACCCTGGAGCAGGTTACCCAAGTTACTTCTTCGTTGATGAAGTGCGGCTGGACTAACTACCTGAATTCTTTTGGAATCTCACACACCGGAATAGGTAGCATTTTATGCTTGTTTGCAGTATTGAATTTCAGATAGATGGCCATGACTTCTGCTTCGCGGCCGGAGAAGTTTGAAACTGATTTTCCCACCTCTTGTTGCGCCATTGCCCATTCTAATTCTGGATAACTGGCCCCCAATTGGTCTTCGTCTGTCCGATCATCGCCCCACAGGCCGTCCGTAGGTTTGGCATCCAAGATGCTGCTGACTACTCCTAGGTGATGCGCCAAAGCGAATACTTCCGTTTTTATTAGATCAGCAATAGGGCTTAGGTCTACCCCGCCATCGCCGTATTTAGTGTAAAAGCCAACGCCAAAATCTTCAACTTTATT
>DMQR01000159.1 GCA_003455605.1 Cryomorphaceae bacterium
TAAAAGATCCTAACGTGGCCCTCGCAAAAGCGCAGTTCATTCGCCGCGTAAAAGAGTTGCATTGGGTGGATATTAGCCACGAGGTTGAGCCGCACAATGTGTTGCAAGCAGCATTTCTGTTAAAGCGCTCTTATACAGCATTTCCGCCGGGAAGCATCCATATTATGTACGTGGGTAGCGCCCCACGCGAGGGCTTGGAATACATTTGCATGAAGGCCGACGGCCAATTCTTTCTTGCGCCCAACAACGGCATCTTGGCCAGTGTCTTGGAGCAGGCGAAGATTGTGGCTGCGCGAATTCTAGATATACGTGGTATAAATCCCATGGACGTGCACGGACTTTTCGCGAGTGCCGCAGCGCATTTGAGTGAAGGCGGCAAGGTGGATTTGTTGGGTCCAAGTTTGACCAAAATCAAAAAGCTCAAAACATCAGCACCTTTGGTCGATGAGTATGCTATTCGTGGAAACGTAGTGTACATCGATCACCACGGTACCTGTATTACCAATATTTCAAGAACCCTATTCGATGCCCATCAAAAAGGCCGCCGCGCCTCGGTGGAAACCTCACGCAATAGAAGTATAGCCAAGATTTATGATCGCATCGGTGAAGTACCACAAGGCAAAATCGCCGGGGTGTGGGATGCACATGGCATGTTATGTGTGGCCGTAGGTAAGAGTGGTGGGGAGCATATTAAGGGCTCCAACGAACTCTTAGGGTTAAACATTAACGACTGGGTAAGAATAGACTTTGTATGATCACAAGAATTGTACAACTGCCCATCGATCCAGGCAGTAACGAAGGAGAGGCATTCATTCGCCTATTCGACAAGTACAAAGCAGAAATCGCAAGCGCTGAAGGCTGCCTTGGTGTAAAAATGTTGCGCGGCGACAAACACTTTTTTACCTACAGCCGCTGGGAATCCGAAGGGCATTTGAATACGTACAGACACAGCAAGGTTTTTGAAGAGGTGTGGCCACAGACAAAAGCCTTATTTTCGGGCAAGCCAAAGGCTTGGACTTGCGAAGAATTATTGGATCAGCAACCATGATAGCACAACTCAAGAAAGAACTCAACGTATACTTCTCGGGCATCCTCGGGTATTTGATTATTGGGATCTACTTGTTAATCAACGGGCTACTCCTTTGGGTGTTTAATGGTCCTTTCAATATTTTAGAAAGTGGCTATGCCACACTAGAGAACTATTTCGGACTCGCACCTTGGGTCTTCTTGTTCCTTATTCCTGCAATCAGCATGCGGGTGTTCAGCGACGAGATCAAATCCGGGATGATGGAGTTGCTCATCGTGCGTCCTATCTCATTGATGCAATTGATTTGGGCCAAGTTTTTCGGCACCTTCACTGTCGTAATATTCTCCATACTTCCCACCCTCGTTTATTTGTGGAGCGTGCGAACGCTTGGATCCCCGGTAGGAAACCTAGATTGGGGTGCAGCCATAGGTTCCTTCGTTGGCCTTTTGGCCATAGGTGCTGCCTATACTGCGGTAGCCTTGATGGCGAGCGCTTTGACGCCCAACAATGTGGTCGCCTTCGTTTTAGGGGTGGCCTTGAATTTTGGAATGTATTTAGGTTTTGAATCGTTGGCCGATTTATACAAGTTCTCCGGCTGGGAACTGACCGTACGAACCCTAGGAATGAACGAACATTACCTGAGCATGGCGCGCGGTGTATTAGACTTGCGCGATGTGGGCTACTTCATTGGGGTGGTCTTCCTTTTCATCGGACTCACCCTGGGTGTATTGGCAAAGAATCATCTCCGTCAACCTTGGAAAAAGGCACTCCTATGGATGGGAATAGGTCTAACTATCGCGGCCGGCAGCAGTACCATGCGCTTGCGTTGGGATTTGACTGAGGAAAAGCGCTACAGCTTGAGCGAGGGTACAGAAAGTTTATTGGACCAAGTAGCGGAGCCAATGCTCATCACCGTGTATTTGGAAGGCGAGTTTCCCGCGGGATTCGAACGTTTGAAAATAGAAACGCGCTACATGCTCGAAGAGTGGGCTGCGCGCAATGGAAATATCTTCTTTGAGTTCATCAACCCGAACAATGTGGAGAATGCAGGGGAGTTCAAGAACCAATTAGCCACTAAGGGCATCAACGCCGTTCAACTTCAGGTGCAAAAGGCCGACGGACAGAGCGTATTGAACGTTTTCCCAGGGGCAACCTTGGCCTACAAGGAGCAAGAAGTAACGGCCGTTCTATTGGAGAATGTGATGGTCTTCGATCCTGCGGAACAGGTCAACATTAGTATTCAACAATTAGAATTCAACCTCGCCCGCGCGCTGAATGCCTTACTCATCACCGATAAGCCTAAGGTAGGTATGGTCACTGGCCATGGCGAGCTCACTGCGGTACAAACTGCGGGCATAGGGCTGGCCTTAAGTGAAAATTACGCGGTAGATCGATTCTCATTGCAGGCCTACAAAGCTGATGCTAACGGTGAGGCGGACCTCAGCGATATGGTCCGTCGTATGAACACCTACGACCTGCTCGTGGTAGCCAAACCAACACAACAGTTCCCCGAATTAGATAAGTATTTATTGGACCAGTTTCTTATGGGGGGAGGTAAAGTACTTTGGTTCCTGGACGGGGTTCATGCAGAAATGGACAGCTTGAGCTTCGGTCCCGAGTTCTTGGCGTACCCGACCGTCTTCGACCTCAACCTAACCGATCTCTTGTTCAAATATGGAGTCCGCATCAACGCTGACCTGGTTCAGGATGTGCGTTGCGCCGGAGTAAACGATAGACGTAGCATCAATCCCTGGGTGTATTTCCCGCTTTGGGGCGCCACAGACCACCCGGCTGTGGCTAATATGAATGCGGTAAAAGGAGAGTTCAGCTCTACCTTAGATACAGTTGAGGCTACAGGTATCAAGAAAACACCGCTGCTGTTGAGCTCCTCGAGTGCACGTTCTATGGCCGCACCTCATACGGTCAGCTTGGAAATGTTGTACAACCGTCCGGACCCCCGTGCTTTCACCCAACGCAATTTGATGCCGGCAGTGCTTTTGGAAGGAAGTTTTGAGAGTGCCTATGCGAACAGATTGGCCCCGAAGGCTGGTGTGGGATTGCCGCAACTTAAAAAGAGTCCTCAAACCGCAATGGCAGTTTTTAGTGACGGTGATTTCATTCGCAACCAAGTGAATTTGATCAACCCAGAAATACCGCGTGGGCAGCCGCTGCCTCTGGGCTACGACCAGTATACGGGCATTCAATACGGCAATGATGATTTGGTTCTGAACACCGTGGATTACATGTTGGACGATATCGGTCTGATGCAAACCCGCACTCGCGATGTAAAGTTGCGCTTGTTGGACGGGGAAAAGATTGTGGCGGAAGCCAATTATTGGAAGTTCTTGAATGTAGCCTTGCCGGAGTTGGTCCTATCACTGGCTGCTCTCATCTTCTTCCTGCATCGAAAAAGACGCTATGTACGCAGGTAAACTTCTACTTCTATCCACAGTGCTGTGGGGCCTTTTAGCTTGCCAATCGACTTCCAGTGATGGTTTGGAAGAGTTAAAAGCGCAATACGATTTTGCCGTGGCTGATGCTTCGCAGATCACCAAAGTTGTCATCAGCGACAAGCAGCCGAGCACGGTGGAGTTGGAGCGCATAGGCGATCGTTGGGTCGTAGGAGAGGAGCAATGGCCCGTGCGTCAGGATGCCATTGAGGTGTTGCTGGAAACCTTGAGCAAGGTGACCCTGAAGCATTTTGTGCAGCAAAGTGCCGTGGAGCAGGTGAATCAACGCATGGAAGTCTACGGACGCTGGGTGGAGGTATATGCCGGGGACCAATTAATCAAGAAATACATCGTCGGTACAGAAACCCCGGACATGTTGGGGACCTATTACAAAATGGTGGGTTCAGATTTACCTTTTGCAGTGTACATCCAAGGGTTCAACGGCTACTTGACTACGAGATTTTTCACCGAAGAAAACCTGTGGCGGGACCGCACCATCTTTGGGTTGGCGCCTAAGGATATTAAGGCCGTAGAGATAGCCTTGCCCGCCATTCCGGGCGACGGTTGGATGATCACGCGTCAGCATTTAAAAGAGGACACCTTGGTGGAGCCGGCGATTGATGCCGCTAGCTGGTCGCTCTTAGATGGGGATTTTGAGCCTTTGCCGGTGGCCAATCCATTGGAGCTTTTGACCGTGGTTGGAAGCTTGGAAACTTTGAAGTATGAGGGTGCCATAGTCCCTAGCGATAACATTTGGGAGAAGAAGGATAGCATTTTCAGTGCAAGCCCTGCCTTTGAACTAAATGTACACACCGTGGACAACGATATTTTAATGGTTCGATCTTTCTGGAAGCGCCCGGATAGAGAACAGCTCGATGCTGAGGGAGTACCCTACCAATGGGACCCGGATCGTTTTTATGCCGAATTACCCGATGGTCGCATGGTTCTCATACAGCGTTACGGCTGGCGTAATTTGCTCAAATCAAGATGGGATTTCGCTGAGCAACAGTGATTTAGCCTTGGTTTGATTATTAACAATCGTGCAAAATAAAATTGGGCCCAGCGCCTTACTTTAGGGCCCTACCCAATTATATTTGCTAGACACGCTTTTAAATATTTGATGTGATGAAGTTTATAGTATCTAGTTCCAAACTCTTGAAGCAATTGCAGCTTATCGGTGGCATTGTGCAGAGCAACAATACCCTTCCTATTCTCGACAACTTTTTGTTTGAACTCAAAAAAGGCGAGCTTTCGATCAGTGCCTCGGATTTAGAGACCATGATGAGTGTAAGCTTGGAAGTAGAGAGTGAAGATCAGGGAAGTGCTGCGGTTCCGGCCAAAGTGTTGATGGATACCCTAAAGACATTTCCTGAGCAGCCGTTGACATTCACCTTTGATGAGACGTCACATTCTATAGAATTGGCTTCAGATTATGGGAAATATAGCTTGGCCTTCATCGATGGAGAAGAATTCCCAACCTTCCCAGCTCTTGAGGATGCTAGTAAAGCAACAGTTCCTGCTGAGGCTTTGTTGACGGGGATTTCTAAGACCTTGTTTGCCGCTGGAAACGACGAGCTTCGCCCAGTGATGAGCGGGGTGTTCTTCCAGTTTGATACCAATAGCTTGACTTTTGTGGCGACGGATGCACATAAATTAGTACGTTACCGCAGAACAGATCTAGGCGCGCCAAGCACGGCGGAGTTCATTATGCCAAAGAAGCCGTTGAACATGTTGCGTGGCTCATTGAGCTACGACAGCTCAGAGGTAGAGATGGTTTACAATAATACCAATGCGCGGTTTACTTTCGATAATGTGGTAATGATTTGTCGATTGATCGATGGTAAATATCCGAACTACGAGGCGGTTATTCCACAAAGCAACCCTAATATCATGTTGATTGACCGCGGTGCGTTCTCTTCTTCTGTGAAGCGTGTGTCGATTTTCTCAAACAAAACGACATACCAGATTAGATTGAAACTCGCTGGTGCTGAGATTTCTGTGAGTGCAGAAGATCCAGATTTCAGTAATAAAGCACATGAGCGTATTTCTTGTGATTACCAAGGCGATGATATGGAGATTGGCTTCAACTCTCGCTTCCTTTTGGAGATGCTAGGGAATTTGGGCAGTGATAATGTGCGCATGGAAATGTCGGCGCCAAACCGCGCAGGAATCTTGATTCCAGCGGACGGAATGGAGGATGGCGAGGACTTGCTTATGCTGGTCATGCCAGTGATGCTCAACCATTAAGCAAAGAGTTTTTAGGCCATCCGCGGCGCTTTAGCGGCTACGATCTAGGTTGGTGGGCACCCGGTCATTGGTAGGGGCCACGTCTAAGTTTCTTACCAGTGGATAAGCTTCTTCCATCTCCCACTTGCCTTCGCTCCAGTGGATCCGGTCGTAAGAGAAATCTGGCCCATAGGCAAACCAACGCTCGACTAGCTTGGCTTGCGAAGGGGCGAGGTGGTCGCAGATAATGCCGCGATGCTCGCGGTCGTAGCGTAAAGTGGCGGTGAGGGCGCTATTGTATCTGAATTGAATTCTATAGGGGTGTCCTTGGTATCGCTCATCACCGTTTGCGCGAATGTTGAAGATGCGCGAGCCAAAATGCATACGCTCGGCACGCTTGCCCAGTTCGATAGCGTCGATATATTTTGTATGGAAGGAGTTTCCTGGGCGGAAGGTAAGCAGGGTATAGTACTTCTTACCGTGGTGGCGTGTGGTCAAAATGTCGTAGCAAATACTGCCAACCCATTGTCCGCCTTTGAGCCAGCGGTAGGGGGCGTCCTCAGTTCCGTAATCTTCAAGGACTAATCTAGTCTGCCCTTTCCAATTCTTGTTCCATAGAAAGCCGTGGAAGGTGAAGGTGCCGTTTTCATGCGGTACGGCCCAAGTATATAAGGCAAAACTTTGATCGCCTGGCAATTGGACGCTAAGGTTTTGCACAGCTGGAAGGGTTTTTCCATAATTCGAAGGAATGCTGATAAAGGCCCAAAGGCTGTCCGCAAACAATTCGGCTAACGAATCTGCTTGCGGGGCGTTTTGGGGAAGAAGGTATGCTTGTCCCAAGGACGCTAGGCGTTGTTCGCTCACCTGAGCTCGAAGCGCTCCTGCGGATAGGAGGGCTAGGAGAAAAAGAAATTGGACCCTACTCCTCAAAGTGCATAAAGTCTTTCTTCGCCATAAGCTCCTGCTCTGTCTCTTCGTGGTCTTCATCAGGTACACAACAATCTACCGGACAAACTTCCGCACACTGTGG
>DMQR01000006.1 GCA_003455605.1 Cryomorphaceae bacterium
TGCCCCAGGTTTTCTTTGGCCGTGAAGGAAATGATATAGGCCTGCTGGTCTTGACCATTAAGGGACAAGGTGTATAGTAATAATGCGATAAAGCCCAATTTCTTCATGCTATTCCGTAATTATTCCTGATCCTATGAGTTCCTCACCGTCGTACCAAGCAGCAAATTGGCCCGGTGTAATGGCCTTCTCTCGCGTTTCAAACTCCATGTACAAACCCTCTTCGACCTTATGTAGGGTTACCGGAACCAACGGTTGGCGGTATCGAATACGGGCGGCATACTGAGCCGTTTCTCCAGGCTGCATGCTACGGTCTGGCCTCACCCAATGTTCTTCGGAAGCCATGATGAATAATGCTTTGCGGTAGAGGCCTGGGTGATCATCGCCTTGTCCTACGTAGATGGCGTTGTACTGCGTGTTTACCCCAAGCACGAACAACGGAAGTGGACTGCCACCAATGTTCAAGCCTTTGCGCTGACCCACGGTATAATAGTGTGCTCCGCGATGCTTGCCTCTTTTTTTGGCATATTTAGGATGGAAATTGAAGGGCTTGGCTTGTTCTTCCAAGGTATTACGTGATTCTTGAAGAAAAGCTGCCTTTCTCGGCACTTCCCAAACATTCCCTTCCTTAGGTTCCAGCTTCTGTTGAAGGAAATCTGGCAAGCGCACTTTTCCGATAAAGCATAAGCCTTGCGAATCCTTCTTTTCAGCAGTGGCTAAGCCTGCCTCGCGCGCAATATCGCGTACTTCGGACTTCAGAAGTTCGCCAATGGGAAATAGGGCTTTGGATAATTGGTCCTGGGAAAGCTGACATAGAAAATAACTCTGGTCCTTATTAGGGTCCTTCCCTCCTAGCAATTGGTATACGGTTTGGCCATCGACTTCCACGGAAGATTTACGCGCATAATGTCCAGTGGCTACGTAATCTGCTCCTAATGAAAGAGCAGTTTTTAGGAACAAGTCGAATTTGATTTCACGATTACAGAGTACGTCCGGATTAGGGGTGCGACCTTGTTCGTATTCACCAAACATGTAATCCACGATGCGCTCTTGATATGGGACGCTCATGTCAATGACTTGGAATGGAATGCCCAATTTATCGGCCACTAACATGGCATCATTGGAATCCTCAACCCATGGACATTCATCGTGAATGGTCACACTCTCATCCACCCAGTTGCGCATGAACAATCCGATGACCTTGTACCCTTCCTGCTGCAACAGATACGCCGTCACAGAAGAATCTACACCGCCGCTCAAGCCTACAACTACCGTAGTATCACTCTTCACTTTCACCATAGACTGTTTCTCCTGCTAGGGTTCCGTATTTGTACTCTTCCTTTCTAACGACTTTATTGTTCTCGAAATAATACCAAGTCTTGTGTTTCTTATTGTGGTGGTACTCGCCTTTTGCGAGCAATTTTCCTTCTTCGTCGAAGTACTTGCACTCGCCTTCTAATTGGCCATTAACATAAGTGCCTTTAGTACGCATGGTGCCATCTTCCCATTTACGAATCCAAGCGCCTTGTTCCGCACCGTACTCAAAAGTAATGCGCTCGGCGACATTGCCGCTTTCGTAATAAGTGAATTGAGCTCCATGGAGCTCACCCCCTTTGAAATCTTCGCGCTGAGTTAGGGCACCTTTAGGATCATAATAGGTCCAAGTACTGTCTTTTAATTGGTTCTTATAAATCCCTTCCGCTTGCACCATTCCGTTGCGGTGGTAGGCTTTGGCATATCCGGTTCCCGTGATTCCACGATAAAAAATTTCGGACATGATACCGCCTTTACCTTCGTAATAATAGATAAAGTGACCTACGGGCACATCATCTCTAAACGCACCCTCATAGCGCTTATTGCCGTTTTCATAGGTCTTCACCCAAGCCCCTTGCTTTCTCCCTTTGGTGTCGGTGTGATTGACTTGGGCCATCGAAAACAGGCTAAACAACATTACGTGTGATATAATAATGTATTTCATACTGCAAATTTAGGCACTTACCACAACTGAACAGGCAAGGATTGAATTAGTTCCGCACCAAAATATACGGGACTGTAGGTGCCGCCTAGGAAGTGTTTTTTTCTAAGGTTCATTTTGATATTTGATGAGGGTCCTATTTTACATTCCATCTGTACTCCAGGTGCAATCATCAGGCCAGAACCCACTTCTATACCTCCACCACCTGCTATTCCAGAAGTCAAGTCCATACCGTATCTGAAAGTCTCCCCGTTTTTCATAAAGGCTGCACTGAACAGTCCCTCTGCATACGCGCCGTAACCGCCACTGGCAGCCCAGAATGCATGACCATAGGCATCCAATGAATAGTTTTCATTGCTCCAGGCCTCAATGCCTAGCCCCATGGTTATAGCTGACATAGGAATATATGTATTGCCGTTTCGATCTAGACCAGGAGATCGCTGTTGCCCCGCTCCGGCCAACACTTTTAAGGCTACCTCACGTGAGTCATTATAAGTATATTCTACTCCTTTACGGTGAAAACCTAAAGAGCTTTTAAAATCTAGATGCCGGCTATACGAAACAAACGGAATAGAAGCTTCATCGCTTAGCGCCGTCCATTGTCCTACGCTGAATTGATGCCCACCAAACTGCGTTCCAGCACATACCATAGTGGATAATCCACCACCTG
>DMQR01000066.1 GCA_003455605.1 Cryomorphaceae bacterium
ATAAAGCCTATGCTGATGCGCATGGCGTCTTCTGGAATGTCAACGGCAAGATTTGCCCCAAGAATAGCTCCGATGATGATCGGAGGAGCAATGAAATAGCTCTCCTTAATCATGTATTTAGCGCGCTGCGTTTTGGGCAAAGAGGAGATGGCGCTACTAGTTTGGAAAATGGCGCCTACTCGGTTTGTGGCATTGGCAGCATTAGGGTCAAGCCCGACCCACATTAATAGCGGCAAAGTGATGGCTGAACCGTTTCCAGCGACTACGTTTATTAGTCCCGCGAAAAATCCGCCAACGGCCAACGCAATTAAATTCCACCAATCCTGCATGCGGCCAAAGTTAGCGTACATTTGTAGTCTAAAACGCAGAAGGGTGCTACAAAACAACGACTATCGATTAATCGTGAAGACTCTTTACGGTCTGGAAGACATTCTAGCTAAGGAATTATTATCCTTAGGTGGCCGAGAAATCAAAACATTAAATCGTGCGGTCTCCGTGGTGGGAGATATTGGATTTGTCTATAAAATCAACATTGCCTTGCGCACGGGATTGCGTGTGTTAGTGCCCATGGTGGAGTTCGAAATGCGCGACGTGGAACATTATTATACCAAGATCTTTGAACATCCTTGGGAAAATTACTTCAGTTTGGACAAGAGTTTTGCCCTTGATGTGGTCGGTACGAATGATCTTTTGAACCATAGTAGTTTCGCTGGACTCAAGGCAAAGGATGCGGTTGTGGATCGTTTTCGTGTAGCGAAGGGGGAGCGTCCCTCGGTAGAACGTGGAACACCAGATGTGCCGATTCATATTCACATATATCAGCGTACCATTCGCGTGTATTTGGACGCCTCGGGTGATTCCTTGCACAAACGTGGCTATCGTTTGAAGGCCGGTTATGCGCCTTTAAATGAGGTATTGGCAGCAGGTATCATTCTGCACAGCAAGTGGAACGGTGGAATGCCCGTATTGGACCCTATGTGTGGTTCAGGCACCTTTTTGGTTGAAGCCGCCCTCATTGCACACCAACTACCTCCAAACATCTACCGTGAGAAATTTGCCTTCCATCATTGGAACGGTTTCGATGAGCAGATGTACGAGAAGATTCGCGAAGGTTTGTTGTCCAGGGCGAAAGAATACGAAGGCAAAATCATGGGCCGTGACATGGATGCCTATGCCTTAGAAGCGGCGGCAGAAAATATTGAACGCGCTATGTTTGATGATGCCATTCGCATTCGTCAGGTAGATTTCTTCGAAGCAGACCCACCAGCAGATAAAGGATTACTATTGATTAACCCACCTTATAATGTCCGTATTCAGGCCCAAACCCACCGAATGTACCGTGAGATGGGGGATACGTTGAAGGCTAAGTATGCGGGATGGGAGGTGTATTGGATCACCTCGGATATGGAGGCGATTAAGAGTATAGGTTTACGTCCGTCGAGAAAATGGAATCTATTCATCGGTGAACTGGAATGTAAATTGCTTCGTTTTGATATGTACGAAGGGACGAAAAAGATCCATAAATTAAAGTCATAATTGGACCGCACTATGAAAGCATTACCAATCTATCTAGCCATACTCATGAGCTCTACTATTATCGCCCAAAGTAGCGGTAATCTGCGACGAGTTCAACGCGAGGCAGAAAAAGTTATCAATTTAACCTCATCTCTAATTGATGGTGTTATGACTTATGAGAAGGCCAAGAAAATGCGCCCGATTATTGAGGATCAGTTCAATGTTTGGAGAAAAGCGAAACGCTCTTTTACGAGACTGGATGAAGAACCAGAAAAAGTTCTTGTAGGGCTTGTGAATGATGAACTGAGCGAAATTGTAGAGGCTTCTTCAGGACCTTTAAAAGACTGGTTGGAAGACGGTCGCAGCTCAAATTACAATTACGAGTTCTTGAGTTTATGTAAAAATTCAATTCAGAAGGTTTATGAAGAATTGGATAAATATGCCTATATCTACGATATAAATACTCGTAAATCCGATATACAGATGCGCTTTAAAGATCAAGTCGCTTTGATGCAGTACACGGCAGATATGAAAGCGGGGGCATCAATGGTAGATAGTATCGTTGCCTTAATCAAGGCGGAAATTGGCACCACGGATATCGATAACCTTTTCAGTGCTCAGAAATCTTTGATTAAGGCCCTCAGTGTTCAATTACGTGGTTATGGCGACGAGGCTTTTTACGAAGGAGACGGCGATTTGTTCTACGCTTACCAGAAATATTATGAGGAGCTATTAGAATTGGTCACTGCAGATCTATTGGCAGATTTCACCAAGATGAAATACGATTTAGTGGAATTGCGCAGCATTGCAGGATCTACCGAAGCCTCGGTCGAGAAGACCTTGAGTTTTTTCGATAATGAGAAACGATTGTTGGCTAAACGCGAGGCTCGATTTGTAAAGCATAACTTACCAAAAGCGCCGAAGAAATAAGATGCAGGTCGCTGAGGTCGTACTTCCTTTACCCTTGGACAAACTATTCCATTACTTCATTCCTAAGGATTGGGTGGGTACTGTACGGCCAGGAGTGCGGGTATTAGTCCAATTCGGTGCTCGAAAGGAATACGCCGCTGTTGTATCGAGAGTCTTAGAAACCGAAGAGCAGCTTGAACTCAAACCCATCCTGAACGTCTTAGACGAGCATCCGGTTATTTTGGAGCACCAATTATTGCAGTGGTCGTGGATGTCTTCCTATTACATGGCGCCCATTGGAGATGTAATGAATGCAGCACTCCCACCCGGACTTAAGTTGAGCAGCCAAAGTATTGTCGTGCTAAATCCGGAGGTTTTGCCAGACGAGGTCCAATTATCCGATGCGCTATTCAGTCTCTACGAATCCTTACGCAACAACCAGAAGCTATCGCTAGATGAAGTTCGCGGCATTCTGGGAGTGAAAAATCCCATGCCCGTGGTCCAAAATGCGCTCGAACAAGGCTGGGCTATCTTGGAAGAAGAACTCAAAAAAGTGAGCAAAGCCAAACGCCGCAAATTTCTCCGCCTGACTGCAGAATCTTTGGCTAATTTGGATGCATCATTCGATAAAACGGTGCGCAGTAAAAAGCAAACTGCAGCATTGCTAGCGCTTGTAAACGAATGCGGAGCGAAGAACAGCTTCGTGGATCGTAAGGCCTTTGAAAAGAAGTACAGCATTGCCGCAACTCAAAGCCGTGCTCTTATTACTAAAGGTATTATCGAGGAGATTGAAGAGGTAGACGGTACCACCGCCGCCGCCGCTCCACAAACCGAAATTCACCTGAGTTCGTTTCAGCAAGAAGCCTTGGAAGCTGTTCGTGAAGGGTTCACCCAAGAAAAGCCTGTTCTCCTTCATGGGGTGACGGCCTCGGGAAAAACAGAAATATATATTCACTTGATCAAAGAGGCCTTGGCTAAGCATAAACGCGTGCTGTACCTCTTACCCGAGATTGCCCTCACTACCCAATTAATCAATCGCCTGCGCATCCACTTCACGGTTGCGGTGAGCCACAGTAGGTTTTCTTCTGCGGAGCGATTGGCTGCCTGGAGGGAATCAGTCCAAAATGATCAGCCACTCCTTATTATCGGTGCCCGTTCGGCGTTGTTTATGCCCTTGCCAGATTTAGGCCTCATCATTGTAGATGAGGAGCACGAGAGTAGCTTCAAACAGTACGAGCCCTCACCTCGTTATCACGCGCGTGATACGGCAGTTTGGATATCCGCGCAGCACGGATGCCCAATAGTCCTTGGTTCAGCTACGCCAAGTTTGGACAGTTATTTTAATGCGCAGAAAGGCCGATATCATCTCGTATCCTTGTTTGAGCGATTCCATACTGCGCCACTTCCTGAATTAGTGGTGGTTGATATGCTTGGAGCGAAGCAGCGCAAGGAAGTAGTCGGGAACTTTAGTGTGGAACTCGTCGATGAGATGCGCGGGGTGTTGAACAAGGGGGAGAGCATCATCCTCTTCCAAAACCGTCGAGGATTTAGCACGTATCAGCAATGCCAAACCTGTGGTCACGTGGAAGGATGTACGCGCTGTGATATTAGCTTGACGTATCACAAGGGGCCGCAAAAATTGAAATGCCATTATTGTGGATATACAGTTCCCCCAGTTATGAAGTGTTCCGCTTGTGGTGGAGAGAGTGTGTTGCACCATGGTTTTGGTACTGAACAAATTGCAGAAGAGGCAGCAGCTTTATTCCCGAAAGCTCGGGTAAAGCGAATGGATTTAGATACTACGCGCGGCAAGCATGCCTTCGGAAATCTCATTCAGTCTGTTGAAAATGGTGAGGTCGATATACTGGTTGGGACACAGATGGTCACTAAGGGTTTGGATTTTGACCGAGTAGGTTTGGTCGGCATCATGAGTGCAGATAACTTATTGAGTTACCCTGATTTTCGTGCCAATGAACGCGCTTTCCAAATCATTGAGCAAGTAGCCGGGCGCACTGGGCGACGCAGCTCCCGTGGTAAGGTCGTTATTCAGAGCTTGAATCCGAGGCACGCGATCATACAATTGGCTCTTAATCATGATTACCAAGGAATGGTTGGAAAGGAAATCGCTGTAAGACAGGAGTTTGCCTACCCGCCCTTCGTGCGATTGATTACCGTTACATTGAAACACAAGGATCAAAAATTACTGATGCGCGGTGCGGAGGCTTTTGCTAAATCACTTCACAGCAAGATCGGGGAACGCTTTTTGGGTCCTGAATTTGCCCCTATTGCCCGATTAAAAAACCTCTACCAAATGCAAATCATTGTGAAAGTGGATAAGGGCAGCTTAGGTTCAAAGATTCGTGAACGAATCAAAAAGGCGCATCAAGAAACTTTGTTAACGCCAGAATTCAATAGAATTCGGGTGCTCTTCGATGTAGATCCAAATTCTTAGAGGAAGGCCTTAAAAGCCCTAGGAACAGCCGCTTTAATGTATACGAGCTCTTTGGTGGTCGGGTGATTAAACTCTAGTGATCGAGCATGTAAACAAATGCTTTTATCACGCTCTGCGCGACGCGCACCATATTTTACATCTCCTTTGATGGGATGACCTATGGTGGCCAATTGGGATCTTATCTGATGATGCCTTCCCGTGTGAAGATCTACTTCAAGCAGGGTATATCGGTCGCCACAGTTCAAAACATTGTAGGAGAGTTTAGCCTCCTTTGCACCCGGTTCAGGACGCCCAAATGCAATAGATTTATTGTTTTCTGAATTTTTCTTCAAGTAATGGCGAAGCTCTCCGTTTTCTGTGATCTGACCTTCCACAAGAGCCCAATAGGATTTCTGAGTTTTCCTGTTCTTGAATGCGGCGTTCATGCGCTCCAACCCCTTGGAAGTACGCGCGAATAAAACAACACCGGTCGTGGGACGGTCGAGCCTGTGAATCACACCTAGAAAGACATTTCCAGGCTTGTTGTATTTCACTTTGATGTACTGCTTGAGCAGATCCGGCAGGGGAGTATCGCCCGTTTGGTCGCCTTGTACGAGATCACCGGCTCGCTTGTTTATGGCGAGAAGGTGGTTGTCTTCGTACAAGATTTCAGGCAAGGAGGCCATGATTAGCTGGTGTAGCTTTCGTCTTTGTTCGGAAAGTCGACACTTTTTACATCCGCCACATATTGACCGATGGCACCTGTGATGTCTTCGTAAAGATTGAGGTACCTGCGTAAGAATCGGGGATGGAACTCATGAGTCATACCCACCAAATCATGGAATACTAACACCTGTCCATCGACATCAGGACCGGCTCCGATACCAATTACTGGGATGTCAAGCATTTTTGAAACTTCTTTGGCGAGCGGGGCAGGGACTTTCTCCAAAACAATGGCAAAACATCCCGCTTCT
>DMQR01000192.1:0-2434 GCA_003455605.1 Cryomorphaceae bacterium
TGTGTTCGTGGAGACCGTTGGTGTGGGGCAAAGTGAAACGGCAGTGTCCCAAATGGTCGATGCATTCTTGTTTTTGGCGATGCCAGGGACGGGGGATGAGCTGCAAGGCATTAAAAAAGGAATTATGGAGATGGCTGATTTGATTGCCATCAATAAATGCGATGGCGATAATGCTCCCGCAGTAAAACGAACCCGCGTGGAATTGCAACGTGCATTACAATTGAGTACAAGGAACGAGTTTAATTGGACTCCAACAATCACCTTGATTTCAGCGTTAGAATCTCAAGGATTTGAGGAGCTAGAGGGAGCGATCGATCAATGTATCCGCCATTCTCGAGGGCAGGGTTGGTTTGAAGAGAAGCGCCGTCAACAAGCAGAGTACTGGTTTGAGGTGGAGGTGAAACATTCGTTACGGAATGTATTGCAACAGCATTCAGTTCTTCAGGCAGAATATGACTCATTACGAGTTCAGGTAGGCCAAAGCGAGTTGGGCCCATTGCAGGCATCCAAACTATTTATCGAAGAATTAAGACGTCAGCTCGACGATTAGAAATTGCGAGCGGCTTCGTGCTTAAGTAGGAGGATGGCCGCCTTTGTTGGAAAGATGTCTCCCGTCATTTCGAGTTCAATCAACTTCCGGCTGAGGTCCGCTGCGGTAGCGTTTTCGTCCATTTCGGCGGTGACTTTATTGATCATGCTCACGACTTGGCTTTTGGCGCTCACGATGTTGTTCCAGATTTTATCGCTTATGTAAACCTGCTGAGATATGTTGTATTCATACTCCTGACGAATAGCATCTACTAAGGTTTTACGGTACACGCTAAGGGGCATGTTGCCTGGTTTTACACGAGTAACCAATTGGTTCGGGGTGATGCGCTCCAAGAACACAGTGAGGCGTTCAAACGCCTGAAATCTCAAAGGAAGGGCTTTTTTATTGAGATCCTTGCGCAAATAATATTGGCGACGCTTCTCCTCATTATCTACAAAGTTCGATAGGAGTAAGTAGGTGAGTAGCAGCATTAAAGCAGCTGGAAAAGTATACTTTAAGATTTCAATAAATGCTTCCATAATTGTGTGTTGAGGCGTACAAATATCGTTAAATTTGTTGCCTTATTACACATCTACACGACTTCTATAATGCAAGCACTTTCACAACGCGCTCAAGAGATGGGGCTTCCTATGACAATTGAAATGGCCAAAAAAGCACGAGAACTCAGTGCTACTGGCAAAAAGGTCATTAGTTTATCTCTAGGCGAGCCGGACTTCGATACCCCAGATTTTATTAAAGCTGCTGCTGTCGAAGCCATGGAGCAGAACTACACGCATTACATGCCGATTCCTGGGTTTTCAGATCTTCAGGCGAGCATTGCGAAGAAGTTCAAGCGAGATAACGGATTGGATTACGTTCCAAGCCAAATCGTTGTGAGTACAGGTGCCAAGCAAAGCCTGTTGAATGTCTTTTTGAGTCTAGTCAATCCAGGAGATGAGGTGATCATTCCTGCGCCGTATTGGGTGAGCTATATGGACCAAGCCAAATACTGTGGCGGTGAAGTAAAAATCCTTCCTACAACCATGGAAAGCGGCTTCAAGATTACTGCAGCACAGTTGGAAGAGGCCATCACTCCGAAATCGAAAGTGTTGATTTTCTCCTCTCCTAATAACCCATGTGGTGCCATCTACAGCAAAGAAGATCTTGCTGCGATTGCCGCTGTGGTAGCGAAACACCCCAATCTATACATCATCTCTGACGAGATTTATGAGTTGTTAAACTACGGTGAAGTCGAGCACGTAAGTATTGCAAGCTTCCCAGAGGTCTATAACCAAACCATTACGGTTAACGGATTGTCAAAAGGCTTTGCGATGACGGGATGGCGCATTGGCTACATCGGTGCTCCGGAATGGATTGCGAAGGCTTGTACGAAGTTCCAAAGCAACTTTACTTCTGGGACCAATTCTGTTGCTCAGCGCGCCTGTATCGCTGCTGTAGAAGCGGATCCTTCAACGGTGAATTACATGGTAGATACCTTTGCCGTACGTCGTGTGAAGATGGTGGATTGGATGAATGATATCCCGGGATTTGAACTGGACACGCCTCCAGGGGCTTTCTATGTGTTCCCTCGCGTTTCCAGTATCTTAGGAAAGAAATTTAATGGCAAGGTCATCGAAACTTCTCTCGATTTGAGCATGTACTTGTTGGAAGAAGGATTGGTGAGTACCGTACCTGGTGATGCCTTTGGCTTGCCAGGTTATGTTCGATTCTCTTTTGCTGCGACAGAAGCAGAGTTGGAAGAAGCGGTTCGTCGCGTGAAAGCAGCCGTTGCCATACTAGAAGACTAATAATGAAAATTGAGGTATCCAACGGAGAAGTGTTGGACAAGTATTCAATCCTCCTAATCAAGAGTGAGAGAATTACAGATCCCACTGCACTTAAAAA
>DMQR01000192.1:2839-5771 GCA_003455605.1 Cryomorphaceae bacterium
TACTCTACCTACTTTGCAAAACCAGCTCATGGAGGTGAACACCCAACTCTGGGAGGTAGAGGACGTGTTACGTGGACTAGAGAAATCTCAAGATTTTGGTACCTCATTTGTGGCTGCAGCCCGCAGCGTTTACCAGCTCAATGACCGCAGAGCCGCAGTAAAGAAAGAAATCAACCTTCTAACGGGTTCGATCATAGTTGAGGAAAAGTCGTACGAGAAATACGATTAGAATGCTTTATTCTCAGAGAATCGGGGTAAATTCGATAAACGCAAAAGTCACATTGTGAATTTGAAACAACGCATCAACGCCGCGCGTGAGTTCATCAACATCCGTATTTACGATAGCCGAGATTTTGTGATGTCCTCCCTAGCTACAGGAAGCCTCTTTGTAGCTACGTTCACGTTGATGGTCCTGGTATTTTATCACGGCTATGAGCTGGATCCATGGCGCAACCAGCTGGCGGGATACATCGTGCGAGGCTCTATTGCCTTCTACTTACTCAAGTTTTTGATAGAACTCTTTTATAACTTCCATCCTCGAGAATTTTTGAAGGACCGAAAGTGGGAAGGAATGCTGATGTTATTCATTATCGTGGACATCTTGGTCATCAACATTTTCAAGTTTGAGATCTTGAATGAATTGGGCCAATTCCTCAAAATTCCTGGCCTGCAAGAGAGTTTTATGCTCTTTTTACAGCTCTACTTCCTAGTCATTGTAGGTTTGGAATTTGGAAAGGTGGGGGAGTTATTGCCTAAGAGTAAACTAAGCCCGCCGACCCTGTTAATCCTGAGCTTTGTATTGCTCATCCTTATGGGTACAGGTCTTTTGATGCTTCCTGAAATGACCGTCAAAGGCCATAGCGGATTGGATTTCTTGACAGCCTTGTTTACCAGCATTTCCGCAAGTTGTGTAACGGGTTTGAGCCTCATTGATATCAGCGAAATACTTAGCAGTAAAGGCCAAATCGTGGTCATGATTTTAATGCAGCTTGGCGGATTGAATATTATCTCTTTCGCGGCTTTATTCGCAATTCTTCGAGGCGGTTTCGGCATGCGTCAAGCAAACTTTATGAGCGAGAACCTAGGGGAGGACCTCAAGCGCAGTCGTTCCTTGATTGGTGCTATTTTCAGATTGACCATTTTCATTGAATTAATAGGAGCTGGTTTGTTGGTCATTCTATGGAGAGATGAATACGACGGCCTTGGAGAAAACCTTTTCTACAGCCTATTCCATAGTATTTCTGCCTTCAATAACGCCGGCTTCTCCCTGTTCAGCAATAGTTTGGCAAGTGAAGGTGTAAGTCACCAGTTTGGAGTACATGCCGTCATTGCCCTTTTGATTGTGTTAGGTGGTATTGGGTTTGGGACCATTTCAGATTTACTCAAGCAACCTTGGCGTAAGCAGTCTGTGGCAAAGTCATGGCGGAGTTTGCGTGTGGGCACCAAACTTGGATTGGTGGTCGCGGGGGTGCTTGTTGCCTTTGGTGCTGTGACGGTATTTATTTTGGAAGGGTACCGAGGGCCAATTGGCTCTCAGCTCAGCCATAGCATCTTCCAAAGCATCACCGCGCGTACAGCTGGTTTCAATACGATGAATTTTGGTGCAATGGCTACCCCAACATTGTTGTTCTTCATCTTCCTCATGTTTATTGGTGGAGGTTCCGGATCAACCGCTGGAGGGATAAAAACGAGCACCTTTGCCCTGGTCTTCATGAGTGCTGCGGCGACCATTCAGGGCAAGAAAAACGTAAACATTTACAAGACCCAGATTCCTTGGGAGTTGATGAATAAGGCCTTTGCAATTTTCTTGTTCTCTGCAGTCAGTATTCTAGTTGGGATTTTCCTGCTGACCCTGTTCGAGCCAGAGAAAGCCTTGTTGGATTTGGCCTTTGAAGAAGTCAGTGCCTTTTGCACCGTGGGATTGAGTACTGGTATTACGCCAACGGTTTCCCTCGGTGGTAAGATTATATTGATGATATCTATGTTAATAGGTCGTGTGGGAACTTTGACCCTGGCCTTCGCGTTGAGTGACCGTAAAGTCGAATCAAATTCCTTCAAGTACCCGAAGGGTTCCATGCATGTGGGATAAAAAAAACCGTCTCCAGGCGGTTTTTTTAGTTTTTATCTTGGAAGTCGAGGTCTTTTATCCCCAAGATCTTCAAAAGCTTCTTTCCGTTGATCTTGAGCGTTTCCTTAATCCCGGTAGCCATTTTGCGAACGGTGCCATCGTCTGGGCGCGAAATAAACTTAGAATCTCTATAGGTCACACCGTCCTCTGGTTTTGTATAGAAGTACGTGTAAAAACTTTTGCGCGATTCTCCTTCAGGAATATCGATTTTACCATAGCCGTGCGGGCTATTGTCGTCTGTATAGAAGATTACTGCCGTATTGAATGTTGGTGGAACTTTTGTGACCAATTCCGTCATCTCTTTATTCCACAACTCCAAATCACCACCGTATTCCTGTTTCCAATTTTTGTTGAGGTAGACCAATAGGTTTAATCGGCGCCACAAACCCAACTTAGGATTCATGTTTACATCGATGTGTACGTCTACATAAGAGCCGTTGCGGCCTTGGTGGACCCCAGAACCCAACGCATCCGTTGTGGTATGTAATCCATCAATGCCTGTGATGCGGCCCAATTGCTCGCTCCATTCCTTCGACCCTACAGCCGAACGAATTTTTGAGAACGATGGGTGCCAGCGCTCAAAGTGGTAATCTTCACTCTTGTCTTCGTTCAAGCTCTTGCGCTTCACATTCAATTGATCAATGGAAGGGAAGTTATTGAACAGATCCAAAGCAATATCCTCTTGGAAAAAGTTCTCCAAAACGATGTGTTTACATGGTGATGCTGTATCGTAAGCAGTCTTTAATTCTGCCATAAAAGCAGGATCTAGGTATTTGGGGTTAATGATTCCTTCGACCATGGTAT
>DMQR01000199.1 GCA_003455605.1 Cryomorphaceae bacterium
TGGGATTTTAAGGGTCCGCTTCAGATTCCAAAGGCAGGTCGCCGGTCGTTGTTGGAGGGCTTGGAGCGCTTCATGAATATCCATCTCGACGGTTTTGGGACGTTTAAAAGCTTGGAGGTTCTGAGCGAGCTGTTTGCCTAGGGGTCAGAAAAGTGCGAAAAAATGTGGTTTTTGGTTTGTTTTTGCACGAAATCAGAAGAAAATGGGATGAAATTGGGCCCGAATCAGCCAAAAGTGGGAAAACGCGCCAATTTACATGACACGTTGACAAGGCTTCGCTGTTGGACCACTTTTTGCTACCTTACCCAAAGTAACTAATTAACTATTTATATGAATCCATCTTTTCCAAAATGGCTTATCCCAGCCTTTGGTATTTTTTTATTCGTCATTATCTTCTCTTCGCGTTTGTTCGTGAAAATTGATGCCGGGGAGGCGGGCGTTCAGTATGACCTATTCGCCGGTTTGAAAGTTGATAAAGTATTCGATCAAGGGTTGAAAATAATCGCTCCTTGGAACCGTATGTACATTTACAGCACGCGCATCCAGGAAGACCGTTCGGTGATGGAGGTATTGAGTGCCAATGGTCTAACAATTCGCGCCGAACTTTCATACCGCTACCGTCCGATCGAAGCGAACATAGGCTACCTCCATAATGAGGTCGGGGAGAACTATCACGAGCGCATCGTGATTCCGGAAATTCGTTCTGCGACGCGCGAAGTTATTGGTAAATATTTGCCGGAAGAGCTCTATAGCTCGAAGCGTGATAGCATTCAAACAGAAATCTTTAATCTTGCGGCTACGCGTATCAAAGAGAAGTTCATCGAGTTGGATGCGGTATTAATACGTGACGTAGGACTACCGGAGAAATTGAAGCAAGCAATTGAGCGCAAGTTGGAGCAAGAGCAGGTGGCACTCGAGTACGAGTTCCGTTTGACTCGAGCCGAGAAAGAAGCCGAGCGTCAGCGCATTGAGGCAGAAGGTAAGGCTGCGGCAAACCGCATCTTGAGCCGGTCTTTAACAGACAAGGTGTTGTCAGACAAAGGAATAGAGGCTACATTGCGATTGGCGGAGAGTCCAAACACCAAGGTGGTTATCGTTGGTGGTGAGGATGGGTTACCTTTAATTCTCGGGAACAACTAGTCTCAAAAGTGACATTATTTTAGTTCAAGGCGGCCTATTTTGGTCGCCTTTTTTTATATTCACCTACCCTTAACCGGCAGTGAACCAACTACATTGCACTATGGAACTACATGTTGCACTCACTCCGGACACTTTGCTCTACTGGTTTGGTTGGGTACTATCTATTTTAATAATAGTCCTTCCTATTTGGCTAGGGAGAAATCTTAGCATTCGAGGACGCCATACGTTTGAACGTGCATGGGCAATATTGCTCATGATATCTCTTGTCATAATGACCTGTATGTCGGTGAGCCGTGGGGAATTTACCTGGGGTGGCAGTTTACCTATTCATATGTGTGGTTTTTCTCGCTTACTGATTATTGGGTATTTCTTACTCGGTAAGAAGTGGATGGGGGAATTGGTCACCTTCACCGGTATCGCCGGTGGATTGCAGAGCCTCGTGACACCTGAATTCACCCATGGTATTAACGCGGTGTATGTTTTTGATTACTATATCAACCATGCGTCTATCATTGCAGTGGGTCTATACATTATATATGTCCATCAACAGCCGCTTCAGAAAGGCGCTTGGTTGCGCAACTTCGGGCGTATTCAGCTCATGGCCGTTATTGCTGTAGGAGTAAATTTATTGACGGGAGGGAACTACATGTACTTGATGGAGCCCCCAATCGCGGACAATCCATTAATAATTACCAGTGAAACATTTCCGTACATGTATGTGGTGTTCTTCGAGTTGTTCGCAGCATTGAACTTCCTGCTTATTGAAGTGGTCTTGCGTCGCATTCGCATACGGAATTCGATCGGTGTACGGGTCGTATAGAACTTTTACATATTCACAACATTTTAGGCCAATATAGTCTTATATATTTGGGCTGCCGTTATTGCAAGCTTTTGCTATTCGGTTAAACCCTTGACCCAAATAACCGTCTTTAACTCATGACGAATCAACTTTTCAAGGTCTTCGTGACCTTCTTCTTTAGCCTCAGCATTCCTGTCATGGCTCAACAACCTGGAGGTCGCGGTGGATTCGACCCTTCTAAAATGCCTAAGATTGGCAAGATCTCTGGTATCCTGGTAGATTCAGAAACCCAAGAACCTTTGGTCTTCGCGGCGATTAAAGTTACGAGTAAACTCAGCGAAGATTTGGTCACTGGTGGCATGTCGAATGAAAAGGGTCAGTTCATGGTGGAAGGCATCGCTTTGGGTCCTAGTACCCTAGAATTTGCTTTTGTGGGCTACAAAACCTTGTATCAAGAAATCCGACTGGGACGTGATGGTATAGAAAAAGATCTAGGCATCATTTCTCTTGTTTCTTCAGGTATTGAGCTGGAAGAGGTTACAGTCGAAGCGGAAGGCCAATTCATGACGAACGAAATAGACCGTAAAGTTTACGATCCGTCAAAACTCATCTTGAGTAAGACGGGGTCAGCCAGCGACATCTTAGAAAATATTCCGTCTATAGAACTCGATATAGAAGGTAATATCACCCTACGCGGGTCGAACGCTGTACGTATTATGATTGACGGTCGCCCGTCGCGCTTCACCGGTGAAGATTTGAGCACGCTCTTGCAGGCCCTGCCGGGGAACAGTATTGATAAGATTGAGGTGATGACTAACCCTTCAGCGAAATATGATCCCGACGGTACGGCCGGTATGATTAATATCGTACTTAAGAAAAGTGCCCTCCAAGGGTTGAATGGGTCTTTGAATACCTCATGGTCTGGGGCGGACCGAGTGCGTGCTGGCGCGAATTTCAACTTCAAAAACGACAATATTAATTATTTCTTTAATGCCGGGCATAGCTCTGGACGCTATCCTAGATCAAATTGGTCGAGTAGGGTTAGTCAACTTATGGACGGCATGTACACCACCTATCAAGAGGCAGAGGGTTTTAGTGGCCGCAATGGAAATAACATCAAGGCAGGAATAGATTGGACCCCGAGCACCAAGCATACCTTTACACTACAGGGGACCATCAACCAAGGAATTCGTCCGCGTTTTGAGGACAATAGTTTAGATTGGACGACTCCTTTTGACGCCTATACCATCGTTCAATTATCAGAAGAAAACGGTACGAGTTGGAACAATAGCGTAGACGCTATTTATGATTGGAAACCCTCTAAAGAAGAGTTCTTGAATCTACGCATGTCTTACACAGATGGAATGCGCGACGATCGCATGGATTTTGAGCAGGACACGCTCGGGGTATTTGGCGGTAAAACCCCTTCGATGCGCTACAACACGCACAGCTACGGCGACCAATGGGAGTTCAATGGATTGGCAGATTATACCAAGAAATGGGGCGAATCTACCAGACTGGAATCTGGGGTTAAGGTGATTATGCGTGATGACCTCGACGGTTTTGAGCGCTTCAATACCGATATTAACACTGGTGTAACGGCTATTGATTCGCTGAGCGTGAACGATTTCTTATATTCTGAGAACATTTTTGCGGCGTACACAAATTATGGATTCAAGAAAGGGAAATGGGGGTACCAGATTGGGTTACGCGCTGAGCAAGCCAACATAACTGCGACCCAGATCACTCAGGATTCGACTTTCTACAACAACTACTTCCAAGTATATCCAAGCGCCTTTTTGACCTACGAAATTGCACGCGGTCGCGAGTTGAACTTCAGCTATAGCCGGCGTGTTCAGCGCCCAGGCGGCCGCCAGCTCAATCCTTTCATTGACTATAGTGACCCGTTCAACTTACGACAAGGGAACCCATATCTCTTGCCGGAATTTAGCGGGGCTTATGAAGCAGGGTATACCCACATCATGAAGAAAGGCGGCACAGTGACCGCAAATATGTTTTTCCGTGATAAGAGTAACATGATTAATTGGTACAGCATTGTCGATAGCGCGGGAATTAATTTGACCACTTTTCGCAACTTGAATGAAGGAGAAGATGCAGGACTGGAATTGAACTACAGAGGTAAGTTAGGTAACAAGGGAGGCTTTGTTAGCTTTGGGGGAAATTATTTCTATAACCAAGTGCGTGGTAAAGTGGACGGCAGAGATTTAGAGAATAGCGGTTTTGGTTTTGCCCTGAATGGGATGATTAGTACCCCCCTTTGGAAAAATGCCAGCGTGCAGCTGATGGGAAATTACCGTAGCAAAAGAGTAGGTGCCCAGGGTATTGGGCGTCCATTTTATTTCGTAGGTGGTGGATTCAAACAAGGCTTCTTGGACGACAGATTGAACTTTTCCATCAATTGTCGAGACATCTTCAACACGATGGGATGGAACTATGAGAGTGCCGGGCCTAATTGGACGCAGGAGGGTCAATTTCGGTGGATGTCCCGTGTGGTACAGTTTGGACTCACCTACAACTTTGGTGAAGTGCAGCGCAGACGTCGTGATATGAATCGCGGTGGAGGTGGAGACATGGATATGGAGATGTACTAGGAAAGCAACAAGAATTCAAAAGCTTCGGATTCGTTCGGGGCTTTTTTTATTTTAGAGCAAACCATTGGTTATGAAAAAGCTTCTTTTCCTCTTTTTATTTTTGCCTCTGTCACTCTTTGCTGAGGTTCTCCCGTGTCCGCTATCTTTACCCGTGGTTTATGACCTGACCGGTGCCATTGACGAAGGATATTTTGTGGTGGTAGTGGTTACAGATCAGGCTGAGAACTCTGAATTTTCCTTTGATTCGGAAACGGATTATTTGACGCTTTATACAGATGCCCAATTCTATTATACCCTCTGCCAAGATTCTGCAGGACATCAACAGTTCTTGTATATGGGGCCTCAAGAAGCAGGAGGAGGCGTGGCCATTCAGGAGTTGAAACCCTTACCTTCGAGTTTGAATCAAGGGTTTAAGGTTGCCGGTATTGGTACGCTAATATCAATGGGAGCGGGTATCGGAACCTGGATATATTTTGTTGCTACGGATACGGGCGATTTTTTGATGGTACTAGTCGGGCTTTTTGTAGGAGCCTTTGTAGCAGCTGCCGGAATTATGCTAAGTGCGCTTTTGGGATTAGTCAAAGGAGTTCAAGTCTCTATGAAAAATAAAAGAGAAGTGGCACGTCGTAAAAAAAGCCTTGGTTACGGCTCGTCGAGTAGCACCTTCACTGTCACCCCGTTGGATCGGGAAACAGTACCTTCGGAGTACTTGGAAAAATTAGACCCTTCGATCTAAAATTCTTCATCGAAATCATCGCCTTCTCCTGGGAAATTAAAGCTGGTAGGTACACAATCTACGTCTACCCCAAGGTCACCTTTTGGACGTTCGAAAGATTGCATGCTTATGCCTAGATCTGGATTGGCGTAGTTCTTCTTCATATACAACGCCCAGATAGGAAGGGCTGCGGTAGCTCCTTGTCCGTAGTATGTTCCTAAGCCTCCACCAAAGTGCGCCGCACGATCCTCACATCCAGTCCATATTCCGGTAATCAAGTTCGGTACTGCCCCCATGAACCAACCGTCGGATTGATTTTGAGTTGTCCCCGTTTTACCCGCGATT
Organism: Cryomorphaceae bacterium; assembly: GCA_003455605.1. GTDB lineage: Bacteria > Bacteroidota > Bacteroidia > Flavobacteriales > Schleiferiaceae > UBA10364. Next base: position 5,612 of record DMQR01000199.1, read on the forward strand.
TCGTTGGTGAATTCGTATGGATATCCCGTGACTACATTTTCTCTGTATTTGATATAATCATGACGTAATCGCATACCGGTTCCGTCTTCGGTTACCCCCATTAAAAGCTTCAAAATAATATAGGCGTCCTTATCACTCATCACCTGACGGGTTTCAGGAGTGAATTCTTCCAACACGGTGCCATTTTTATCCTCTATACGAGTAATCATAATGGGCTCAACATAGCGTCCTTTATTGACGAACGTGGTGTAGGATCCGACCATCTCGTAGACGCTGAGGTCAACGGTTCCCAATGCGATAGAAGGTACCTCCGGAATATCTCCTGTGATTCCCATCTGTTTGGCCAAACGAATGACCGGTCGAGGGCCGACCTGTTTCATAAGGAATGTAGTGACTGTATTTGTTGAATTTGCCAAGGCATGCTTTAAGCTCTTTGTACCGCCATATTTATCATCAGAATTTGACGGACACCAATCTTCCAATAGCCCAAATTCGCCTTTTTCAATACAGATTTTGGCGTTCGGAACTTGGAGACAAGGACTGTAGTTCTTCTCCAAGATGGCCGTAGCGTAGACGAAGGGCTTGAAGGTAGAACCTACTTGGCGCTTCCCTTGCTTGACGTGGTCGTACTTGAAGTATTGGTAGTCGTTTCCACCGACCCAAGCTTTGACGAATCCGGTTTGCGGTTCGACACTCATCAGTCCGACCTGGTATAAAGCCTTGTAATACATAATGCTGTCCATTGGGGACATCACCGTATCCATATCGCCTTGCCAAGTAAAGAGGGTCATCGGAATCTTGGTATTGAACACGTCACGGATACTGTCCATGCTTGCACCTTTCTTTTTAAGGCCCCGGTAGCGCTGCGTATTTTTCATCGCTCGGTCGAGAATGGCCTTGACATTATCTGCGGGGTTTTCTTCGAAGTAGAACGGTCCGTATTTGCGGTCTTCCTTGATGATATCAAAGACGCGTTGGAGGTTGCTCATGTGCTCTTGCACGGCTTCCTCTGCGTTCGCTTGAATTTCTGCGTTGATGGTGGTGGAAATCTTAAGACCGCCGCTGTAAAGGTCGAGCTTACGACTGGTGCGTTTTTCGTAGTTCTTGATCCAATCCTTCATATAGCCGCGCAGGTATTCGCGGAAGTACGGTGCTAGACCAGCGTTGTGGCTTTGTGGACGAAAGTTGAGTTGTAGTGGGATTTGCTGGAGACTGTCCTTTTCGGCTGCTGTGATCATTCCATTGCGCACCATTTGAACGAAGACCTGATTGCGACGGAGCTTGGTGCGATCTGGATAGCGCTTGGGGTTGTATAGCGAAGGATTCTTTGCCATGGCCACAAAGACTGCGGCTTCCTCAATGTTGAGATCAATAGGTTTCTTGTTGAAGTAAGTGCGTGCGGCAGAATTAATACCCACGGCCTGGTATAGGAAATCAAGCTGGTTCAGGTAGAGAGCGATAATTTCCTCTTTTGTGTAGAGTCGTTCAAGGCGAACAGCAATGACCCACTCTCCGAACTTCTGCATGATGCGTTGAATGAGGTTGGTGGCCGGTTCTGAGAACTGCATTTTGGCCAATTGTTGCGTCAATGTCGATCCCCCGCCTTTTCTTCCAAGGTAGGCGACTGCGCGAATCAATGCTTCTGCATCGACTCCACTGTGGGAATAGAAACGCTCGTCTTCCGTAGCCACCAAGGCCTTACCTAACCACGGGCTTAGCTCTTCGTAGGTGGCAGCGGTGCGGTTTTCGCGGTAGAACGTGCCCAAGACCTCATAGTCTTGAGAAATGATTTGGGTGGCAAGTTTGGTATCTGGGTTGGCAATTTGCTCAATATTAGGCAACGGGTAAAAGATTTCCTCGACCGTTAAAGACAGCATGAGGGTTAGCCCCCAAACCGGGCTGGTAATTGCGACGATGGTCCAGATCACCTGCTTGCGGAATGACCGCGGCTTCTTGGGAGTGGGGGTTGTTGCCATAGAGTATAAAAATAACGAAATGTGGCACCCGAGATTATCGGACAATAAGAACTTTTCCCATAGCGGTAATCTCGCCTAAATCATTGCTCACATAAATCAAGTACACGCCGCTTACTACCTTTTTTCCGTGGTGATTGATGCCGTCCCAACGCATTTGGCCGCCTTCGGCTACCGTCTCGTAGACCAGGCCCCCACTTACGTCGGTGATTTTGATCTGTGCATTTTCGGGGCAGCCTTGCGCTAGAATTGGACCCTGGTAACCCGGACGAATAGGATTCGGGTACACCAAGAGTTCCGGATACATGCCGCGGTAGCCCGGAGTGGCCGTGCCGCGATAGCCTATAACGCCCAGTTCGGTGGCGATGACCACCTCGCCCGAGGTCGGGTCGATGGCGAGGCTCTGAATATTGTTGGACAGTAAGGGGCTATTTTCTGCGGTGAAATGTTGAAGGGTACTGAGGCCGTTTGCACCGATCAGGAATAGGCCAGCGCCGCGGGTACCGATCCACTTTTGGTTGGCACCGTCCACCACTATGGCGGAGATAGGCGTTTCTCCGAGGAGCTTTTGAACCACGCCATCTTCTTCAAAAAGTATGGGTCGCGCATCTGCATTGCCGCCGTTGAAGAGATTGCTTGGGCTGTAGAGCACCACCAATCCTTCATCCGTTCCTATCCATAATTCCCCGTCGTAATCTATGGCCATAGACAGAACATGGTCGGACGGAAGATCCCCCGAACCTATGCCGGTGGAAAGGTTACGCTTAGCGCCGTCGAAAATTCTATAGCCGTAAATACCATTGGTCCGGCTTTGGATATAGAGTATACCGTCGTGGTGCACTATGTCTTTCAAAGCGACCCCGTCTGCCCCTGGACTAAGCGAATAGGAAGCCCAATTCCCTTGTTCATTCCGAGAAAACAATGGGGTAGAAACTAAGCTTTGCACGCCCCACAGGGTCCCATCATCATCAATGGTGATACCCCCTGTTCTAAGGTCGGATGCGTTCCCGTTCACCCCTTTTAAGGCGCCGTCGGTATTGGTTGTATTGTACAGTGCGATGGTATCTTCAAGGTAGGTTGGGTCTGCCATTCCTTCAAGGTGGACAATGCCCTTGCCCCAAGAGCTGAGGTAGAGGGTCGACGTGCCGGTCCCAAGAATGTTAAAGGCCGCATCGACAATATCATTGACCTCGTAAAGCGCAGACGTTTCCTTGAAGGTCCACTCCTGGCCTTTGTAATAGCTTGGCCCTTCGTTGAGGTAAGCCTTGGTCCAAATTTCATTCAAGGCGCCGGGTAGTAGCATCACGCCGCCGAAGGTAGGCCCGCCATCACCGCCGGGGTTCGAATAGGAGCCGTTGCGACCTTCGCCGTAGGCACGGAGTTTAAATGCCGATGAGCTGTAGGGGCTTGAGGGATAGTAGCGAGAGGTGGTGCCGTTGGTGTTTACGCGAAGGACGCCACTGCGAAGATTGGCAATGTGAATGCTTTGATCCGCCAACATCGTAGCTGCGGTGGGGCTAAGGACGCCGCGGGCAAACAAGGCGTTGGAGATGTTCAGGGAGTCCGAGAAGGTGTTTTTCGCTGTGGATTGGCGTAGGAATACATTGAAATCTCGAGTAATGATAAGGTAATTGCCTTTGACTTTCAGGTCCTGAATACCTTGCCAGCCTGCGGCGCCTTGGAAAGGAGAGGAATAGGGTTCCACGGACCAATTTCCTCCTGCCTCACCCATGGCTAACGTATAGGTACCCGAGGTCAAATCGTCACAAGCAAAAATGAAGCGCTCTTCGATGGGGAAGTAGGTGATGTGATCTGGGTTGGAGTTATCCGGGAAGAGTTGGTAAGGGCGTTGTGACCAATTAGGTAGTGATGTGTTTACATCGCCCATGTAGAAATAGGAAGCATTGCTGGGGGAGTAGGCGCACAGGGTGCCGTCGGGGCTGATGTCGAAGGATTGTATGGGGATTGTGGAATAATTGGACCCGAATAAAAGCGTCCGCCCCGCCAAACGAGTGGAGATATCAAATTCGACCACGCCAAAATCTGTGGCGACGTAGGCCTTGCCATTGTAAAATGCGAAGTCATTTATCTGCTTCAACCCGGTGTAAGAGGGGGTTTCTACGATATCTACAATGGGTTTTATAGCATCATTTTCCCAAATATCAAGACGGCCATTGGCATAGCCTATCCAAACGGTTTCGCTGTTCTGATCCGAGGCAAGCGCAGTGATGTTGGACCCGGTGAGGCCGTTGATTCGGGACAGACGTTCGTACTCGCCTTGATGCACAATCAAGAGGCTGTTTTCTGTCGCTGCGAAGGTGCGGTCGTCGAGCG
>DMQR01000107.1:0-427 GCA_003455605.1 Cryomorphaceae bacterium
CAGTGAACTTGAGCAATAGTCATACAGTAGAAGATTTTACCAACCTTGGTGTCATTCTTTGGATCCAAGATGTAGGCACGAAAGAAGTCTTACAGAGTGTAGATGCGACCTATACGATTGGCCAATTTGAAAACTCTCTAGCCTCACAAATGAAAATCTACCCGAACCCATCTACAGATGTGTTATTCGTGGAAGGAGATTTTAGTGAAGAAGCTACCATACGTTTAGTGGATATTGCAGGACGTGAGTTCGTGCGCACCCAAGCAGATTTCACAGGCGGTCACCGCGTAGAGATTTCTACGGCATCGTTGGCCCCGGGTACTTACCTGCTGATCACAACTACGCACGGTGCAAGCCACGCTCAACCAGTGATTGTACAGTAAAAAGTATTCTTAATAAAGTTAAAGGGCGGCCCGCGGGCCGCCCT
>DMQR01000107.1:740-3370 GCA_003455605.1 Cryomorphaceae bacterium
AAGGGCGGCCCGCGGGCCGCCCTTTGTTTTTGGGGTATTTTTACTTTATGGGAAAAAAGAACAGACGCATCCCCAACCTTGAGCGTGTGCACCTCACAGATTTGGGCAACAAAGGCAAAGCGGTAGGACGCCACGACGACCGCGTTGTCTTCGTCAATGGCGGAGTACCTGGCGATGTGGTGGACGTTCAGGTAATTAAAAAGCGTCGTGCCTACCTCGAGGGAAAGGTAATACACATTCATGAATACAGCGCCGACCGGATCGAAGCGCAGTGCGAGCACTTCGGAGTCTGTGGGGGTTGTAAGTGGCAGAATTTGGACTACAACAAGCAGCTATTCTACAAGGAAAAGGAGGTGCAACAGAATTTGAGAAAAATTGGGCATATCAACCCTAACACCTACCACCCCATCCTAGGGAGCGCAAAACAATACCGCTACCGTAACAAACTAGAGTTCAGCTTTACCAACAATAAATGGTTAACCCAAGCGCAGCTCGATAGCGACGAAGTTTTTGAAGAGCGCCGCGGGGCCGGCTTTCATATCCCAGGATTCTGGGACAAGGTGCTTGATATTGATACTTGTCACTTGCAACCGGAACCGACCAATGCTATTCGCAATTTCATTCGCGATTGGGCCATTCAGCGAAACTTGCCGTTCTTCAACCCTCGTTCGCAGGAGGGATGGCTGCGCACGATGATGATTCGTGTGGCCAGCACCGGCGATGTATTGGTGGTAATCCAATTCCGCAGTGAGCTCCAAGCCGAGCGCGAAGCGTTGTTGAATGACCTCGTGGAGGTCTTCCCAGAGATTACTTCCCTGCAGTATACCATCAATCCGAAGGGCAACGATACCCTATATGATTTGGATATGTACACCTTCTATGGTCAACCCTACATTGAGGAGGCCATGCCGAAATACAGTGGTGAGGGGGAACTCAGGTTTAAATTGGGTCCAAAGAGCTTTTATCAGACCAATCCAGACCAGGCGTACGAACTCTACAAGGTGGCCCTAGATATGGCCAATATTCAGCCGAACGACCTCGTCTTCGACCTCTACACTGGTGCAGGTACCATCGCCCTATTCATGGCGGAGAAGGCAAAGGAAGTGGTAGGTATTGAACTTATACCTGAGGCCATTGCCGATGCGAAGATCAATGCGGAAAACAACCATATTGATAATGCTACCTTCTACGTGGGCGACATGAAAGAGGTATTGACAGATATGTTTATCCAGAAGCACGGTCGTCCGAAGATCATTGTGACGGATCCACCAAGGGAGGGTATGCATAAGAATGTAGTCGCCCAATTATTGGCGCTCGAAATCCCCCGAATGGTCTATGTAAGCTGCAACAGTGCAACTCAAGCACGCGATCTTGGCTTGTTGGCAGAGAAGTATGAGGTAATCCAAAGCCGTGCCGTGGATATGTTCCCTCAGACGCATCACATTGAAAACGTTGTTGAATTGGCCCTTAGGGTGTAACTTCACACCCACACATTAATCACAATATGAGTACCACTGAAATCCTCAACGCAGAAGAGATTCAATTCAAAATCCAGCGCCTCGCTTGGGAGTTATATGACCGTCACAGTCGTGCCAAGACCCTGCACGTGGTGGGCATCAAGGACAATGGGTATTGGTTAGCGGAACAATTAGTCACTCGCCTGCGCGACATTTCAGATATCGACGTCACCCTACACGCGCTTGTCATGGACAAGGACAACCCTGTGCTCGAAGAAATCCAAATTGACCTTCCCGAAGGCGCCGAACTAGCCCTCGTCGATGATGTACTCAATAGCGGACGCACCCTGCTTTGGGCAGTGATTAAACTCATGTCGTTCCGCCCACGCGTACTCAGCACCACCGTACTCGTAGACCGCAGCCACAAGCGCTACCCAGTCAAAGCGGATGTCAAAGGCCTCAGCCTCAGCACCACCCTGCAGGAAACCGTGCACCTCAACGTCGTAGACAGCAAGGCCGTCAATGTCTATTTAACTTAAATCTTAAGCGCAGCCCTAAGCTCCGCGACTCCAAGAGCATCGCCCTTCACACGCACCTGCGCCTGACTGTAGTAGGGACGACGCTCGAACAGGTGTTTGGCTATAAATTCTACCAAATCCTCTTGGCTCTTAATGAGCGGTCGATCGTTATCACTTTTGAGTCTTTGGGCCAATTCCGCTATGCTCACATCCAAGAATACCGTACACCCCACCTCATTCAATAGCGCCATATGATCATAGAATACCGGCGTTCCACCACCCAAAGCCACCACAGCATCTTCAGGCCCTTCGCCTAACCAAGAAGCCAGGGCCTCGTGTTCGGCCTTTCGAAACGAAAGCTCTCCCTTCTCCTCGATATACACCCTCAACGGCATCCCCAACACCCCTTCCAGGAGTGTGTCAAGGTCCACAAAAGCACAATCCAGCGACTGTGCTAAAGCCGCGCCCAGTGTGCTTTTACCGCTGGCCATATAACCTAAAAGAAAAATTCTCATATTGTTCCAATTCCTTTCTCAAAAGTAACCCAAAAATCACGTTCATATTTTTTTCAATCCACCTTGCGGAAAAAAGAATCGTCTTTATATTTGCAGCCCGCAAAGCGGACTAAGGTTGATCTCTTAGCTCAGTTGGTAGA
>DMQR01000221.1 GCA_003455605.1 Cryomorphaceae bacterium
GGGATGACACTTCGGCCGCTGCGTCGTACATCGTATTCTCGGCGCTGATTGCGTTGGCCAGCGATATGCCACTCCAAGGTCCCCAATTCCATGTGTTTTTTAAGACCAGATTTCAGTTGGTGGTGCCGCACCCTTTGACGAGGTGCTTCAATTTCGTAGGAGAACACAGAATCTGTGAAAAATGGTACTTCACGTGAGAAGGCACTTTGTAGGTCGGTAATATTGCCAATATGGCTCCCTCGCATGATGCCATATTCCGCGCTGAAGTAATTGTATTTACCCTCCCATTCGAGGGTGTTGTTCCATTGCTTACTTAGTTCGGCGTTCGCATGTGCTTGGCGTGTCCCTGTATTGTTTAAGAAATAGGTTGGAGCATGACGATCGCCAAACTGCTTCAATGTACCTCCCACACGCCATTGAAGCGTCTCGAAGCCCTGATATAATTGCCCGTTGATAGTTCCGCCTAGACCGTTGCTTTCAGCGATGGAGCGGATTTTTCCATGAATGTGAGGATCAAAAGGAATTTGGCCCGATTCTAAAATCACAATCCCACCCATATGTGTACCTGGATAGCGCATTCCTGCGGCTCCGCTTACCACGCTCACTTCTCTAGCACTATTAAGATCAATCTCTGGGGCGTGGTCGGCGCCCCATTGCTGTCCTGTATGGACTACGCCGTTGTTGACCAGGGTAAGTCTATTGCCCGACAACCCGTGCACTACAGGCAATCCAATATCTGTACCATTGCCTAGCATACTCACGCCTGCTATGCCGCTAACGGACGCAGCAAGTGACTTCGCCGCGCTGTTGTCCAGTATTAGCATACTTAGGCTCTGCTCGTTGATCGCGTCCTCGTGCTTAGCGTGCACATTCACCTCGTGGAGCATATTCTCGTGATGCTCCAAGGTCAAGGAAAGGGTAGTATCTTTAAGTAGCTCTACTAAAACCCGCTCAGATGGGCAACCGATGTGTTGCACTAGGGCATGGTAGGTGCCTGGACAGAGATTTTCAAAAGAGAATCGACCATGGCCGTCTGTCCACCGTTCTATTCCTGTTTCGGTAATAAAGATGCTCACTTCCTGCATTGGGCTTTGGTCGTGCGCATCTTTGACCGTACCGTCTAGAGTCAATAAACAAGTTTGGGCGGCCACCGGAAGCGACCACCCAAAGCTTAACAACATATAAAATAGTTTATTCAACAACTACGTCAAATACTACTTCGATATCTGTTTCACCACCAGCATTAGTGATATCACCACTACTAACACCTGCAGCATTTTTATCTGGTTCGTGGAGTAAAGTGATTGTGTAGCTCTCATTGCCTGCATCGCCCGTAGTCAATTCAAACGATAAACCAAGTGGGTTGCCGTCGTTGTCTTGATCAGAGTAAGCGAACATTGTTGCGCCTGTAGTTGCAAAAAAGAACTGGTGTTCTGCTGCTTCGTCAAAAATTTCTGCAGTTAATTCTTCAGCCGGCGTTTCACTTTCGTTGAACAAAGTGATAGAACCTGCGTAAGTTGTATTTGCAGCCAATTTGTCTGTGGTAATTACTGGCGGATCACCACCATCACCGTCTACATCTTGGAAGTTTAGAGTAACTGTTGAACCGCCTGCTTCAAGATCTACGTTCAACGTTGTAATTACTTCTCCTTCATGAGGATCAGTAGGATCGTTTGGCTCACATGAGAATAGTGCCACGGAAACTAGCACTAAGGGTAAAAGTTTTACAATTTTCATTTGATAATTATTTAGGACAAAGTTAATGTTTTCTCAATATTTTGCAACATTGTTGCAGAAATAAAAAAGAAAATTAATTAAAGTATTTTCACTGGCGCAACTTTTGCATTATGTCAATCCTAATCAAGTTAAATTCAAACGTATGAAACGATTATTTGCAGTATTAGCTCTTGCTTTTCTTTCTTCTTGTGTTATTGTAGATCCAGGTTACGTAGGGGTGAAATCGACCTTAGGAAAACTTAAACCAAAGTCTTATCAACCAGGTTTGATGACCGTCAATCCTTTCATTACCAGAGTAGTAGTTGTACCAACAAGGACGGAGAATCTTGAGGTCCGATTGAACCTGCCATCAAAAGAAGGCTTAAATGTACTTGCAGAAATCTCCATTCTTTACCATATCCAGTCAAGCCAAGCGCCAAATGTTATTCAAACAGTCGGGGAACAGTATGAGAATGTAATGATCCTTTCTGTTTTTAGATCGGCTGCTGCAGATGTGTGTTCACGCTACATGGCAAAAGACATGCATAGTGGACAAAGAGCAGTTATTGAAGACGCTATTAAACTGCACATGGATAGTTTACTTGCTGACCGTGGTTTCGTGATCGAGAGTGTTTTAATGAAGTCCATATCATTGCCGCCAGGTTTGTATGAGGCGATTGAAAGTAAACTTGAGGCCGAACAGATTGCACAACGCATGGAGTTTGAGTTGCAACAAGAAAGACTTGAGGCACAGCGAAAGAAAATTGAAGCCCAGGGTGTGAGAGACGCACAGCAGGTACTTGCAGAGGGTCTGTCTGACGAAATTATCAAATGGAGATCTCTGGAAGTATTAGAAAAGCTCAGTGCATCTCCTAACGCAAAGCTGATCATTACGGATGGTAACGCTCCTGTCTTGATTAATGATGATGTCAAGTAAGGCTGAATTTATATCAAATACCTCTAGGTAGAGTATTTAGATAATGCAAGGGGAGCCTGTTCTTAGAATACCAAGTGTCTAATCGTCTCGCCGTTATTGATAAGTTGCTTTAGGGAAGCTATTCCTATTTCTATATGGCGCTGATCGAACAACCTAGAGTTTTCCGTATCCTTCTCCATGGTTTTTACACCCTCAGGAATCATAGGCTGATCCGTTACGAGTAGCAAGGCACCCGTTGGGATTTTATTGTGAAAGCCTACGGTGAATAAGGTGGCCGTTTCCATATCTATTGCGTAAGCGCGAATCTTTTTTAAGTACTTTTTGAACTTTAAATCAAACTCCCACACCCGCCGGTTGGTGGTGTATACAGTACCCGTCCAGTAATCAATCTTCTGGTCGCGAATGGTGGTGCTGACTGCTTTTTGAAGGGCGAAAGAAGGCATTGCCGGAACTTCAGGAGGGAAGTAATCATTCGAAGTACCTTCACCGCGAATCGCACCGATAGGCAAGATGAGGTCACCGATGTTATTTCTTTTCTTCAGACCACCGCATTTCCCGAGGAATAACACGGCTTTTGGACTAATAGCACTCAACAAATCCATCACTGTAGCGGCGTTGGGTGAACCCATGCCGAAATTAATGATGGTGATGCCCTTGTACGCAGCGCTGGTCATACTCTTGCCTTTGCCGTTAATTTCAGCGCCGGTGAGTTCTGCGAAAATATCTACGTAATGTTGGAAGTTTGTAAGTAGGATGTACTGTCCGAAATCTTCAAGTGGAACGCCCGTATACCTTACGAGCCAGTTGGTAACGATCTCTTCTTTGGTTTTCATAATCTGTGAAGGTTTAGAAGAGGTCAGCTCAAGGGTTAAAAGAGCCCGCCCCTTGAAAGACAAAGGTACATCTTTCGTATATTTTGCGGACCAATCATTGTAGACATGAAAAAACTTTTACTCCTTTCTCTATTTGTCCTATCAGCTTTTGGTATACAAGCACAGTCAAAATATGTATTATTGGACATCAATCATTTGGTTGGAATTGATACTTGTACATCTTCAGTAGTCGGCACAAATAACCTAGGTAATCAGTTTAAAATCAACAGAATACAGTACTATATGGATGAGATTATTCTTGTTCACGACAATGGTACTGCTGATACCTCTGACGTTGTGGCCTTAGTTGATGGCTTTACCACTACACGTATCATGCTGGGCAGCTTTACCCTAGACTCCTTGGAAAGCTTACGCTTTGCCGTAGGTGTGAATGCCTCGAAAAATCATTTGGACCCTACAACGTATAATCCACAACACCCGTTAGCTCCTAAGAGCCCTTCAATGCACTGGGGATGGAGTGCAGGATACAGATTTATTGCTGCTGAAGGTATGGCTGGAAGTAGTTTGACCCAAGTGTTTGAATTCCACGGATTAGGCGATGGCAATTATGCGCATTTGACCATACCCACGGAAGGTACAATTGTAGGCTCAGATACCTTATTAATCAACATCAATGCAGATTACAGCCAAATCTTCAAAGGGATTAATCTTACCGCAGGCCCTATTAGCCACGGCGAGACGGGTGGAGCCGCACAATCTTTGCACAACATGAATAATTATGTGTTCAGCTCTAGCGAAGGAAATGCAGCGATGGATATTATCAAAAACCCATTGGAGTTTTCTGTATACCCAAACCCTTCCAATGGCAACTTCAAAGTGCGCACGAATCAAAAAGGTCAATATCAAGTTATTGATCTACTAGGGCGTGTGGTTGATACGGGATCCTTGAAAGAGGGTGTAAATACTATATTCCTTGGTCCAGCAGGATTGTATGTGTTGAGAATTCAAGCGAGCAATGGCCATGTTAAAGCGACCAAACTCAATAACCGTTAAACAATCGGTCACGCTATTGTTCGTTGGCGCGCTCTTTGGGGCATGTCAAAAGACGGCTCCTCCTGTTTGGGACCAAACGCTATATGTCTTAGAATATGGAGATTTACCGGAGCCCCAAATGCCCGTAGATAATCCCTTGATTACGGACTTGAGATATGCTACGCCGTTTTAAGATTCTCTTTTTTGCAATATTTCTGTCTTGTTCCACGGAGCAGGTGCCTTTCGATCTTGGTGTCTATCCCAACATGGAATACCCCGTGGATAATCCAGAAAACAGCCAAGTCGCAGCCTTAGGTGAGGCTTTATTTTTCGACCCTATACTCAGCATAGATTCAAGTATTAGTTGCGGTTCTTGCCATAAGCCGGAACACGCCTTTGCAGACCATTTAGCCATTACTCCAGGAGTGAACGGCGTTACAAGCACAAGGAACAGCCCTACTTTATTGAATGTGGGATATCATCCATACTTCATGAGGGAAGGCGGTGTACCCAGCCTCGAGATGCAGGTGTTGGTGCCATTACAAGAAGAAACCGAGATGCACCATGATCTTGTGGATGCTGTGGCACGTCTGAATGACTCGCCTTATAAGAATCAGTTCTTGCAAACCTTTGGGGATACGGTAGCCTCGTTCAATCTGGTCCGAGCATTGGCAAATTATGAACGCACGTTGATTGATTTTTCTCGTCCTATTGATTTGTTACAATTGGACGCTAAGCCTATTTCAGATCAAGGGTATAAAGGAGGCCAGTTATTTTTCGATAAAGCCGGATGTGCGCAATGCCACAATGGGCCACTCTTTACAGATTTCTCTTTTGCCAACAACGGCACGCCCTTAAACTTCACTCAAGATATAGGAAAGGAACGTTTAACAAACGAGGAATCCGATCGCTATACCTTCATGGTCCCTTCATTGAGGCATGTTGCGCTTACTCCCCCATACATGCACGATGGCTCCATCTTAACGCTCCAGGAGGTCATTGAACAATACAACGCAGGAGGAGAGGGGCACGCTTATCAAGACGCACGTATTGAGCCGCTAGGGCTTTCTAAAAAGGAATGTGATCAGTTACTTGCGTTCCTAGAAGCGCTTTAATGACGGAAGATAACCTCGTCGTCCTCTACACGACGACGTGGACCCCAAAACCCTTTTTTAGTTCCCTTACCTACTGCGATGACCATATTGATTTCAGCGCCACGTGGCAACTTTAGCTGTTTCTTGACCATCTTGGCATCGAATCCTTCCATGGGGCAGGTATGAAAACCTTGGGCCGCGCAGCTTAGCATGAAATTTTCTGCGGCTAAAGCACAGCTCTTGTGTACCGAGATGCGCTGTCCTGCATGACCTTCACCACGAACAATCGGGCGTCGTAGACCTACGAAAAACGTCGTCACACGGCGAAAAATCCCCATCAAACCAAAGCCGTCGTTGAAATAGAACACGGGCATTAGTAATCTGTAGTATTTTCTGCGAAGTCTAATTGACCGGGCATTCGGGTCGCCAATACGTTTTGCGTCTTTATCAATCCAGTTCAAATGCCATTGGCGGCGCTTCCTCCACAGATCACGACGCGTTACAAACACGACCAATTCCTGCGCTGATCTCGCCGCCATTTGACTTAAACAAGCCTCCACCATCTTAGCCTTAGCCTTAGGACTTTTTGTCCAATGAAACTCCCACAGCTGCATATTGCTGCTATTCGGGGCAAGAGTTGCATGTTTTAGGGCTATTTCAATGACCTCAGAAGGTACGGGTACCTCAGGATCAAACTTGCGATTTGAGGCGCGGAAGTCGATGATTTCGTCAAAGGTCATAAGCTTTTGTTTTTAGCGCATTACACGTGCCCAATTCGCCAAATGATGGTGCCCTTCGTGTTGCGAAGGTAAGATGTTTTTATACTTGACTTTTCCGTTTTTAACCACCCACAGTACGCTTGAGTTCTGCTCTTCGATGAAATAACCGCCGCCTGATAACTCGTCGACCAAACTTTCGGTGAACGAGAAAATCTCTTGCGCTTCAAAGATTTCTGGGTATATGCGCTCAGAAGAGCCTTTGCCTAAATGGTAGCGGAGTACCCCTGAATATTGTGGCCTCACCTCGATGAGGTTTTCAGCAAGACGGTGTTGGTCCGGACGTTCTCCCTTGAGG
>DMQR01000165.1:0-567 GCA_003455605.1 Cryomorphaceae bacterium
CCTCCAACAGATTACCGGTACCCATTCCTTGGGTAAGTCGAAAAAATTTTCGTCCTATACATAAAAAAGGCGCTCTCGGGGCGCCTTTTTTATCCTCTAAAGTTATTGATTTCGCTTTTTGGTAGATAGACCACCTTCTTCGTCTCAAAGTATTCACCATCGAAATGTCCAGATAGCGCGGAGATTCGTGCCTTAAGTGGTCCCAATTCTTCCGCCAAATCACCGCCTTTCAGGTATAAGAGCCCGTTCATACGATCAGGATCTAAATTCTTCGATGCAATCTTACCCTTAATCCAAGGTAAGAAGCGTTGCATGTGGGTCACGGCACGGCTCACTACAAAATCGTAGGGGCCTTTAAACTGCTCCGCTCGACCGTGAGAAGCGGTAATATTTTCTAAACCTAGGGCATCGACTACAATATTAACCACCTTGATTTTCTTACCGATGGAATCGACCAAATGGAATTGGGTCTCAGGAAAAAGAATAGCCAACGGAATACCAGGAAAGCCGCCGCCCGTGCCAACGTCCATGACCTTTTGACCCGGCTTGAAGGAGTAGATTTTGGCG
>DMQR01000165.1:883-3418 GCA_003455605.1 Cryomorphaceae bacterium
AAGAAGGAGTAGATTTTGGCGATCCCTAGGGAATGTAATACGTGCTTTTCGTAAAAGCTGTCCAAATCCTTGCGGGAGATTACATTGATCTTCGTATTCCATTCCTTGTAGAGGTCAAAGAGTGCAGCGAATTGGTCTTGCTGCTTCTGAGTCAACTCAGGAAAGTGACCATAGATGAGTTCTACTGTTTGCATGAGCCAAAGATAGCGTGGGTACCGTACTTTTGCGCTACATGAAGTTCACCTTATTACATACGGACGACAAAAGTTCTGCAAGAGCTGGAACCCTTGAGACCGACCACGGCACCATACAGACACCCATCTTTATGCCTGTGGGTACTGCAGGTACGGTCAAAGGCGTTCACACCAAGGACCTAAAGGAGGATACCAAGGCCCAAATTATCCTGGGGAATACCTACCACCTTTTTCTGCGCCCCGGTACAGAAATTCTAAAAGCCGCCGGTGGACTCCACAAATTCAACGGCTGGGACCGCCCCATCCTCACAGATAGTGGCGGCTACCAAGTATATAGTCTCGCAAATCAACGCAAGATCACCGAGGAAGGCGCCACCTTCGCCAGCCACATCGACGGGACCAAGCATTTGTTCACCCCAGAACGCGTCATGGACATTCAGCGCGAAATAGGGGCAGATATCATCATGGCCTTCGATGAATGTCCCCCATATCCGTCCACCTATGAGTACGCCAAGGACAGCATGCACCTGACCCATAGCTGGCTCGACCGCTGCTTCGACCGCTTGGACCAAATGGACCCGCTATATGGATACTCACAAAGCCTTTTCCCCATCGTTCAAGGCTCCAGCTACGACGACCTGCGCGATGAAAGCGCAGAATACATTGCCAGCAAAAATGCAGATGGCAATGCCATTGGCGGATTGAGTGTGGGTGAGCCTGCCACGGAAATGTACAAACATGCCGCAGGTGCTTGTCGCATTCTTCCCGCGGACAAGCCCAGGTATTTAATGGGCGTGGGGACACCAGCCAATATTTTGGAAAACATTTCGTTGGGAGTAGATATGTTCGATTGTGTAATGCCCACGAGAAACGGCCGTAACGGCCAAATTTTTACCAGCGAAGGAATTATCAACCTCCGCAATAAGAAATGGGAAAATATCCATGAACCGCTCGACCCTAATGGCACAAGCTTCGTCGACTCACAATATACCCTCGCCTATGTCCGCCATCTGATTCACAGCAAAGAATCCTTAGGCGCCCAAATTGCTTCTATGCACAACATCAGGTTCTACCTCTGGCTGGTAGAGCAAGCCCGCGAACAAATCATTGCCGGTGATTTTGCAAGCTGGAAGAACCAAATGATTCCTAAATTGGAACAAAGACTCTAAGAAGGTGAGAAAATTGGATTGGTACATATTGCGCAAATTCTTGGGCAGCTTCGTGCTGACCATGGTACTCATCCTGTCCATTGCTATTGTCTTTGATATAAGCGAGAAATTGGACGACTTCCAAAACGGCGCTAGACTCGACGAAATCATTTTCGATTACTACATCAACTTCATTGCCTTCTACGGCAATCTCTTCAGTGCCCTAATCCTATTTATTTCCACCATTTGGTTCACCTCTCGCATCACTGCGAACTCTGAAATTGTGGCCATCTTAACCTCAGGCACCAGTTTTAGACGCTTGCTTCGCCCCTATTGGATCGGCGCCACTATCATTTGTTTGATCAGCCTTGCCTTAAACCACTTGGTCGTTCCGCAAACCAATATCAAACGCATTGCCTTCGAGGAGAAATACGTGACCGGCGTGAACAGGCCGATCAACCAAAAAGTTCACCGCCAAGTCCTTCCCGGGCATTACGTCTACTTCGAAACCTTCTCTGGCACACGCCATAGCGGATACCAATTCACTTATGAAGTCTTCGAAGACCACAAGCTCACCAGTAAACTCAGTGCAGATTTTGTGCGCCTCGATACCTCCATTGGAAAGTGGCGCCTCGATAACTACCGCTTACGCACTGTGGATTCCCTCGGGCAAGAGCACATCCTTTCCGGTAGACGTCTCGACACCGCTTTATCCTTTACTTCGGAGCAAATCGCCCCAAAACTCAACTCCATCGCAACCATGAACAGTCGTGAGCTCAGCAAATTCATCGCTCAGGAGGAAATCACGGGCAATGAAAACATTGCCTCCTACCAAATGGAAATGCAACGCCGCTCCTCCTACCCCTTGAGCGCCTACGTATTTGTTCTCCTTGCGGTGGCCCTAGCCAGTCAGAAAAGACGCGGTGGGCTTGGGATCAATATTGCCATTGGACTGGTGCTCAGCGCCATCTATATCTTCACCATGCAGATCTCCCAAACCTTCGCCACCACAGGAATATTGAGCACTGGCGGTTGGCTCGGAAAAACCCTGCTTTGGATCACCATCCAACCGGCCGAATTCGCCATCTGGATCCCCAATGTTCTATTCGTAGGTGTAGCGATTTGGCGCTACATTGTTGCTCCAAAATAATTACATGAACTTCAAAAAAGGATCACGTCTACGCGACCAGCTC
>DMQR01000200.1 GCA_003455605.1 Cryomorphaceae bacterium
CTGCGGCTCGCCCTTTTATATTTAGTCAATGTTATAAATACACTAATCGCCCAGCAACAAATCGATGACCGTCGGAGAGCACCTCAAAGAAATAGGTACCTGGTGGCGCCACGATGGTCTCCAAATGAATATGACCATCTTCAAAGGTGTACTCAACTAGAATAGGCCTCCCCATTTTATCATACACGTTCAGCGTATAATTGTTTGAGACATGCAGAGGAGGAGTGAATCGAATGGTAGCATCACTAGTGATGGGATTTGGGATGACCGAGTATTTTATCTCTCTATTGATTTCAAATTCCGGTATATCTAAGACTAAAAGTGGATCGTTCTTTAAAATCGAATCAATGTTAATATTCTCGTCACCCGGCTCATAATCAAGGTATTGAAATCCATCAAAAAGCATTTCATCATCAGTATTCAGTCCAACCGAAATGAACTGAGGCGGTGAGTTTGGATTATGATGGTTCGAGCTGCGATTATCAAACACATGAGTAGAATGAACGATATATCCCGCTGGAATTTTTACCAAGTTCTTGTAGTAGTAATACTCTTGATGCTCAAAATCCCAACGGTCGATCTTCATTAATGGTATCGTATCATTGGTCTGTGCTTGGTACGCGAAATTCAATATTTCCGTGCAGATTTGGTGGGAGTGTGGGAAGGCTGAGAATACTGAGATTGCTTGGCTTGGCCAATTTTCTTCAACTGAAAAACTCTTCACCTGTCCCGCGGGAATATAAAAGTCATTTGCCCAATATTGTAATGGAACGGTATCATGGACTTGGCGAATCCCTATTTCGTTCGCAGGATACAAATACATTCGAATCTTGATGTCCACAAGCTGACCCGCGGTTCCTTTAGGAGTATGAATCTGCATTCCTATTTCACCATTTGCCGGTAGCTTCACCCCCATTTTTATTTCTGACGAATTAGGATAAACAATTGGCATTGTCCCAGGCGCCCACGTTCCCACAGAAATATCTCCATCAATAGAAAATGCATTCCCGGATGTATCTGTATCGATATCTCCAAGAGGCCCAGCCATGATCAAAGCATGATGTACTAATTCAGGGTTATTTGGGACCAATTCTATGGCGCGAACAAATCTATCTTGACCGAGATACAATGGTACCACAAGCATATTATACGCGTCCTCAGTATTAGCATTGCTTTTAAATTTCGTCAATTGAATTATGGTATCGGGAGTAGCTCCTAAGTGGTACATCGGATAAGCGGGCGGAGGTGGTTGCAGACTTGGATCGCCTTGTAGGGCACCGTTATAAATCCAATTAAGTAAAGAATCCTTATCTGCCTGAGTTATTTGCCTTTCGTTTACGAAATGCAGGTATGATGTATCTGCGGACCAAGGCGGCATCTCACTGTCTTGAAGGACATTTACAATACTAGTTGTCCACGGGGATGTTGATGGATAAGAAAGCATTGAAAATGGAGCTCCTCCCCCAGGTCTATGACAGCCGGTACAATTCTTATATAAAATTGGAGCAATATCATTGAATGAGCTCTGCCCATTCAAGCTGAAAGAAATCACTGATATGGAAAGGGCAAATAGTGCTTTTTTCATGATATAACCGATTGAGTATTACCGTCAAAGTTACTATTTCTCAAATTGAGGGCACCAAAAAAAGGCGACCCTGCGGGTCGCCCTTTTTTATTCTATTTTCTCCCACTTACGCAGGTTGCATACCCATTATGCGCAAGTGACGGAAATGTGCCTTAACCGCACTAATGGTAGACTTGTACTCGTTATACGGCAACTGAAATTCAGAGGCCGTTTTTCGCACAATTTCTGCAATCTTTGGGTAGTGCACATGATTAATTGTTGGGAACAAATGGTGTTCAACTTGAAAGTTCAATCCTCCAGTGTACCAAGTCACCAACCAATTCTTAGTAGCAAAGTTTGCAGTAGTTTTCAATTGGTGCTCCAAAATACTTGATTGTTTTACCTCTTCCTCAGTTGGGAATTCGGCCTTATCCACAACATGCGCTAATTGGAACGTAATTGACAAGATAAATCCTGCCATCACGTGCATCAAAAAGTTGCCCCATAAAACCATGTACCAAGGTGCACCTAAGAGCATTGGCAGCACATAGAAAATCCCAATATGAATGCTTTTCCCCACAATAAGTTTTGTCCAAACCATTCCTAAACTTTGATCTCTTGCTTTGAACAAGTCGCTGTTTCCGTAATCCAAAACCTGCATGAAGTCCTTCTGTAGCAACCACTTCCAAGTCATAAATGAATAAGTCAATGGTGCGTATATATGCTGAAACCTATGGTAAGGCTTCCGCTCTTGATTGGGATGGAAACGAAATAGACTACCCGTATCGATATCATCATCGTGGCCGTCAACGTTAGTATGCGTATGATGTTTCATATTGTGTTGAACCCTCCAAGTGTATGAGTTGCCACAAAGCATGTAAATCGCCGCACCAATTTTTCGGTTGACCCATTCGTTACGAGTTACCGTATTGTGCAATGCATCATGCATCAGATTCATACCAACGCCCGCCATGCCCAAACCAGTTATGGTCCATAGGATGGTCGTCATCAAGAAGCTATCGTATCCCGATAGAAAGAACCCAAAAGGCAATAGGTAGATTGCTAAGTTTGCGACCGCTTTATAATAATAGCGGTAGTCAGCCAACATCGAACGATTATTTTCTTTGAAATAAGCGCGAACTCTCTTCCTAACTTCGGACTGGAATTCACTCGTACTTTTAAACTTCAACATGAAATCTGTGTAAATAAGTGCGGGAAGATAGGAAAGACCCCGGAAAATCATTCCACTTATGGTAAATTTGCTGAGTATTATATGAACACATCATGCTAAAAAACATAAACCCCACGGAGTTAAAAACTTGGAGTAAGCTTAAAGACAACTTCGAAAATGATAAACGCACCCTAAAAACGCGCTTCTTCGAAGATCCCGAACGCTTCTCTAAGTATAATATCAAATGGGACGGCATATTGTTCGATTATTCCAAGAATATCTTCGGTTCGGAAACCTTCGCATTATTTCAAGAATTACTGGATGAGGCGGGCGTTCGCGAGGCTATTAAGCAGCAACAAAGCGGTGCTAAAATCAACGTTACGGAAGGTCGTGCAGTACTACATACTGCCCTACGCAATATGAGTGGCAACGCGATTGAAGTTGATGGTAAGGATGTGATGCCAGATGTTAAGGCGGTTTGGGCTAAACTCGCTGCATTTAGCAATGATGTTCGCTCGGGAGCTTGGAAAGGTTGCACTAACAAGCGCATTACCGATGTGGTAAATGTTGGCATCGGCGGTAGCGACCTAGGCCCACGAATGGTCATCAACGCCCTAAAGCCTTTCGTAACAGAAGAAATGAACTTCCATTTTGTGGCCAACGTAGATGGTGCAGATTTATGGGAAGTCTTGAAAAAAGTAAATCACGAGACTACGCTCTTTATCATCGCCTCTAAGACATTCACTACACAAGAGACCATGAAAAATGCGCACAGTGCAAAGGAATGGTTCTTGGCTCAAGGAGTTACGCCAAGTGATGTAGCTAAGCACTTTGTTGCTGTGAGCACCAACGCAGATGGTGTTTCGAAATTTGGCATCGACACCAACAATATGTTCGGTTTCTGGGATTGGGTTGGCGGACGTTACAGCGTTTGGTCGGCGATCGGTTTACCTGTGATTTTGGCCATCGGCTATCAAGGATTCCAAGCTTTCTTGAATGGTGGACATGCCATGGACAAGCATGTAGAGAATGAGCCTTGGGATAAAAACATCCCGGCAATGATGGCCATTCTAGGCATTTGGTACCGAAATTTCCATGGCGCGGCAAGCCACGCTATCCTGCCTTACGATCAATACCTAGACCGATTTGCGGCCTACTTCCAACAGGGAGATATGGAAAGCAACGGGAAATACGTGGACCGCAATGGTAAGAAGCTAAACTATGCTACGGGCCCAATTATTTGGGGCGAGCCAGGTACAAATGGCCAACACGCTTTCTATCAATTAATACACCAAGGTACTGATCTGATTCCAGCGGATTTCATCGCTGCGAAAAAACCGTTGCACGGCCTCACCGACCACCACCCTATTCTACTCGCAAACTTTATCGCGCAAACTGAAGCGTTGATGAAAGGAAAAACTCGTAACGAAGTGGAAATTGAGATGCGTCAAGCCGGCTTAGGAGAAGAGGAAATGGAGCATATTGCTCCTTACCGCGTCTTCGAAGGCAACCGCCCCACAAACAGCATTGTATTAGACGAAGTAAACCCTTACCACTTGGGGCAATTAATTGCCGCATACGAACACAAGATCTTCATCCAAGGCTATATCTGGAATGTCTTCAGCTACGACCAGTGGGGCGTAGAACTAGGAAAAGTTTTGGCAAAAGCCGTTTTGAGTGAGCTCTGCGGAACAGGAATCAAGCACGAGCACGACAGCTCAACAGCAGCGTTGATTAATTATCTGAAGAGTTAGAACTAATCTGCATAGACGAACGAAAAGCGTCCAGTAGCGTATTGAGGTGTTGGGCGCTTTTTATTGGCACCATAGATGCGATGTCCTCCACTAAACTGTTCTTCACCAGCGAGGTAATCAACTCATTGCCCTTATCTGTGAGGTGAATGTAGAACAAACGACGGTCCTCTTTGTAGCGCACTTTCTTAAGTAACCCCATGGCCATTAATCGGTCCACCATACGACTTGCATCACTCATTTTATCGAGCATACGTTCACGAATCTCAGACGTAGTCACGCCTTCAGTTCCACTGCCTTTCACAATGCGAAGCACGTTGTATTGCTGCATAGTCAACCCGTGTCCCTTTAGCTCTTCCATAATACGACCCTTCAACACATTATATGTGTAGATGATATTGACTATGAGTTTACTTTGATCGGAAGTGAACGATTCCTGATGAATCTCTTGTTCTAGCGTCATTTCAGATTCGTCTTACAACACTAAGTCAACAAAAAAATCGGCCTTACGTTCACGCACGGACGAAATTCATTTATACGGTCATAATATCCTGCTCCTTCTTCGCATACATTGCATCACACTTCGCATTGTACTCGTCGGTCATTTTTTGGATATCGTTTTCATAATCTTTTTGAAGATCCTCGCTTAGTCCATCATTGCCAAATTTCTTCAACTCGTCCATAGCCGTCTTACGTGCTGCACGAACCCCAACCTTAGCGCTTTCACTCTCTGCTTTGGCTAACTTTGCCAATTCTCTACGACGTTCTTCGGTGAGTGGAGGTACTGAGATGATTACGCTCTCCCCATTATTCATTGGATTAAAGCCCAAACCCGCATTTTGGATGGCAATTTCGATATCAGGAATCAAGGTCTTTTCCCAAGGCTGAATACTAATGGTACGAGCATCCGGTGTATTAACGTTACTCACCTGTTGCAAAGGGGTAGGTGAACCATAGTATTCAACCATCACGCCTTGCAACATGGATGGATTGGCACGCCCAGCACGAATTTTAACCAGAGCCTTCTCCATGTGAGACAATGCTTTGTCCATATCCTCCTTTGTGGCATCAAACAGGAAATTTATCTCTTCTTGCATACCGCTCTATTTAATTCTTTACTATAGTGCCCACACCTGGTGTTCCTTCCACCACCTTCATTAAATTTCCTTTGGTGTTCATATCAAAGACCAGAATAGGTAATTCATTTTCTTTACTCAATGTGAAGGCCGTCATATCCATTACATTCAACCCCTTATCGTAGACTTCTTTAAAGCTCAAGGAATCGAACTTGGTCGCAGAAGCGTCCTTCTCGGGATCAGAGGTGTAAATACCATCTACACGAGTACCTTTTAAAATCACATCTGCTTGGATCTCAACTGCACGCAATGTAGCCCCAGTATCCGTGGTGAAATATGGGTTTCCTGTACCTGCTGAGAAAATAACCACACGGCCCTTCTCGAGATGCCGAATGGCACGACGACGAATAAATGGTTCGGCTACTTTATCCATCTCAATAGCACTCTGCAATCGAGTGTTTACTCCTGCTGCTTCCAACGCACCTTGAAGAGCCAACCCATTAATAACTGTGGCCAACATGCCCATATGGTCCGCTTGTACACGGTCCATGCCTTGGGAAGCGCCGCTAATACCGCGGAAAATATTGCCGCCACCAATCACGATACCTACCTGGACACCTTTCTTAACTACGTCCTTGATTTCTTCTGCGTATTCTGCGATGCGCTTGGGATCAATACCAAAATCTTTCTCCCCCATCAGGGCTTCTCCGCTAAGTTTGAGGAGCACTCGATTGTATTTCATTTCTTTTGGTTTGAACACAAATATATCGAAAGTCGGCCCCTCTTGGCAATGAGAATCGTGCAAGTTTTCCTCTTATTAAGTACAAAAAAAAAATGCGCCGGCAATGCCGGCGCATTTTTTAAAATTTTCGCTTCCTCTAGATTATAGAGATACGCGCTTGAAGTCTATTACTTCCAAACCAGCTTGAACGCTAGTCAAGTATTTAGCAACGTTCATCTTAGAATCTTTGATGAAGTCTTGGTCTACCAAGGTGTTCTCCTTGAAGAATTTGTTCAAACGACCGGCAGCGATCTTGTCTAACATTTCTTCAGGTTTACCTTCTTGACGAGCCAATTCTTTACCTACTTCCAATTCTCGGGCGATAACATCTTGAGAAACTGAATCGCGGTTCAGAGCTACCGGATTCATTGCTGCAGCTTGCATTGCCACATCTTTACCAGCTTCTTCAGATTGGGCAGTCAAACCTACCAAAGTACCAATCTTATTCCCCATGTGGATGTAAGAAGCAACATAAGGAGCGCTTACACTAGCTAGCTCCGAAACTTCAATCTTCTCACCGATCACACCAGTTTGCTCTTGCAATTTCGCTGCAACGGTTAAGCCGTCTTCGAATTCGACAGAACCGAATTGTTCAGCAGTCTGAACACCAGTTGCCAAAGCGATATCAGCCAATTTGTTTGCCAAAGCAACGAAATCGTCGTTCTTCGCTACAAAGTCAGTCTCACAAGACAACTTAATGATTACACCTTTATCAGAACCATTAGTTTTTGCAATAACTGCACCTTCAACTGCATCGCGATCTGCACGCTTAGCAGCTACTTTTTGACCTTTCTTACGTAGGATGTCGATTGCAGCTTCGAAGTCGCCTTCGGCTTCAACCAAAGCTTTTTTACAATCCATCATCCCTGCACCTGTTTGCTTTCTGAGTTTGTTTACATCAGCAGCGGTAATGTTTGCCATGATATTAAGTTTAAAATTGTGTTTAATTATAAAAGAGAGCCGTAAAGGTTATCCTCACGGCTCTCCGAAAAAATCTATTCCAAATAATAAAGCGCTCGGATTAAACCTTCGCTGCTTTCTTCTCGATTTTTGCTTGCTCGGCAGCCGCTTTATCACTCTTGCGTTGTGACAAACCTTCTTTGATGCCAGCCGTTATACGCTCTAAAACAACTGCGATACTCTTAGAAGCATCATCGTTGGCAGGAATCGCGTAATCGACACGACGAGGGTCCGAGTTTGTATCTACCATCGCAAATGTCGGAATGCCCAACTTGATGGCTTCTTCTACAGCAATGTTTTCGCGCTTAATGTCAACGACAAATAAGGCAGCAGGAAGACGATTCATATCTTCTACAGAACCAAAGTCCTTTTCCAATTTTGCACGCTGACGGTCTACTTGTAGACGCTCACGCTTAGAAAGGGTTTCGAACGTTCCATTTTCCTTCATCTTGTCAATGCTCTGCATCTTTTTGATGGCTTTGCGGATAGTTACAAAGTTCGTCAACATACCTCCTGGCCAACGCTCAGTTGCGTAGGGCATATTAACATCGCCAGCGTATTTAGCTACGATTTCTTTCGCTTGCTTTTTGGTTGCAACGAAAAGGATTTTACGACCTGATGCAGCTATTTTTTTCAACGCTTCAGTAGCTTCTTCAAGCTTTGCATCTGTTTTGTGTAGGTCGATAACGTGGATACCGTTGCGCTCCATGAAGATATAAGGAGCCATGTTTGGATTCCACTTTCGGGTCAAGTGTCCAAAGTGAACACCTGCATCCATGAGTTTTTTAATGTTGTCTGTTGCTGCCATTTTGTTGAGTTTACTTTCCGTAGTAAGCAATGTGCTAGTAGCCTTTTAAAGAGTCTAGCCCATTTGGATACTAAATCTCGATTAACGTTTAGAGAACTGGAATTTTTTACGAGCTTTCTTCTGACCGAATTTCTTACGCTCAACCATGCGTGGGTCACGAGTAAGAAGTCCGACGGGCTTCAATGCTGCGCGATTCTCCTGATCGATTTCAGAAAGAATACGGCTCACACCCAAACGGATTGCCTCAACTTGACCAGTAATACCACCACCAATAACGTTTACTTTAACGTCGTACTTGCCAGTAGTCTCAGTCAAATTGAAAGGTTGTTCCAATTTGTAGTGCAAAGGCGCAGTAGTGAAGTACTCCTTGTAGTCTTTGCCGTTGACGGTGATGGCACCTTTACCTTCATCCATGTAGACGCGAGCTACAGAAGATTTACGTCTCCCAATTGCGTGAAACTTTGCCATTTATTATTACTTATTTGATTTCATTTATGTTGATCGCAGTCGGCTTTTGTGCCTCGTGCTTGTGCTCTCCACCTGCATATACGTGTAGGTTGCGGAACAACTGAGCGCCCAAACGATTTTTAGGTAACATTCCTTTCACCGCCTTTTCTACAACGCGCTCTGGGAATTTAGCCATCATTTGTTCTGGGTTTGTTGTGCGCTGACCACCTGGGTAACCAGTGTGCCAAACGTAAGTTTTGTCTGCCATCTTATTACCAGTCAAAACAACCTTATCAGCATTTAGAATGATCACGTTATCACCACAGTCAACGTGAGGCGTGTAATTTGGCTTACGCTTCCCTCTTAGAAGCAAAGCAACTTTAGAGGCTAGACGACCTAAAGTTTGGCCTTCTGCATCTACTATTACCCAATTCTTATCTACGGTTGCCGAGTTGGCTGAAACTGTTTTGTAACTTAATGTATTCACCGCTGTAGCGTTTTAATGTATTATTTGGAATGCCTAAACATCCCCCTAAAAAGGGCTGCGAAAATACATCTTTATTTGCCTAACAACCAAAAATCCATAAACAAATTGTTGGCATGTTTTTAGCGGCTCGGTTTATATGTTGCAAGAATGAAGTGAATGAACGAACTTGCAGAAAATGCAAAAATACCTCAGATACCCCATTTTATTGGCATTTGCCTTAGTATCAACACATTCCTTCGGACAGAAATGTGGACATGATATTCTAGAGGAGGAACTAAAGCGCCAAAACCCTGATTATGAGTCAAATTGGGCCGAGTTCATAAGCACTATCGATTTCGACTCTGATCAAAAAACAGAGGGTACGGTATTCACCATTCCCGTCGTCGTACACATCATTTATGATAATGCATCGGATAATATCACGGATAAACAGGTCAAAAATGCCATCGAGGTATTGAATGAAGATTACCGTCGATTGAATCCTGATACAAGCGACACACGTGGAACATTTTTAAATGTGGCGGCCGACTGTGAGATCGAATTTAAATTAGCGAAGCTTGATCCAAATGGCAATTGCCACACTGGAATCACTCGCACTCAGAGCGCACTTTCTGTAAACGCCAACAATAACGTAAAAGGCTTGAAAAGCTGGCCGCGCAACAAATACGTGAACATTTGGGTGGTGAAATCTATCGACCTAGGAAACTCTGGACAGGGAACTGTTTTGGGATATGCGTATAAACCAAGCCCCGGTCAAAGCACTACCTATGACGGAATTGTAATAAGACATGACCGCATGGGACGCATAGGGACTAGTGCAAGTCGTGGACGAACCCTAACCCATGAGATGGGGCATTATCTCGGTTTGGATCACCCATTTAAAGGCGGTTGTTTCCAAGGGGATAATTGTTCTGATACCCCTCCGGTATATGAAGCAAGTTATGGTTGTGACTTCACGGCAAATACTTGTTCTAATGACAATCCAAATCTTCCGGATCAGATTGAGAATTACATGGACTACGCAGATGACGTTTGTGTCAACATGTTCACCGACGACCAGAGAATTATAATGCGTTCGGTCTTAAACGCTTCTGTACTACGAGGGTACTTAGTATCGGCTTCTAATGCTACGGCAACGGGGATCGATCCACAGGCAGTTTTGCCCTGTGCACCGCAAGCCAACTTCAAAGCTAACCAAACGGTCATTTGTAATGGAACGACCGTTCAATTTACGGATATGAGCGAATTCGGTAATCCAACAAGTTGGTCATGGTATTTCCCAGGCGGTACACCATCTGCTTCAACAACTCAGAATCCAACCGTTACTTACAGCTCGATGACGGGCGTTGGATTTAAGAACTATACAGTCGGCCTAACTGTAACCAATGCCGTTGGATCGTCGCAATCCGTGATCAAAGGCTATATGGGCGTTAGAAGGACTGGCGGAGGAACGCATACCTGGGTTAATAACTTCAACTCTGGATTTGAATTCCATGATGTCCCTAATGGCTCTTGGCACGTTGAGAACGCCGACGGGGATGACATAATGTGGGAGCGAAATAGCTACAACCACTTCGAAGGAAAATATTGCGTCAAGCTAGACAACTTCAACAATGACCCAGAAAATTCTGACGCTTTAATAACTGATGAAATAATTGTGAATAGGGCTACTGCCATGTCTTTCGGTTTCCGTTATGCCGTTGCCAGTAAGCCAGGCCAAGCTCAGGATAAAATAATAATCAGTGTGAGTCAGGATTGTGGAGAGACTTGGGAAGAGGTGCGCACCATTTTAGGACCGCTACTTTATGCGGCGTTGAATAAGCAAAATCCTTGGAATCCGACCTCGGCCAGCAACTGGAGAAGTACGAGCATCAATTTGAATGATTTCGCTGGAGGCGCTCCTATCATGATCAAGGTTGATTTTACTTCAGGGGGCGGTAATAATGCCTTCTTGGATGCCTTCAACCTAGACGTTACTCTGGACCAGGAAGAGTTAAGCGCCAAAAGCATAAATATCTTCCCTAATCCAAGTAATGGCCTATTCCAGGTAGAAGGCCTGCCTGCAGGAACGGCGTACCGCATCTTTAGTATCGACGGCCGCGAAATCCAGCAAGGAACCTTGGCTATAGATGCCAGCCTTCAGGTCAACGCGAGCCCAGGCTATTACATCTTCCAAAGCGAAGGCGTTCGCAAACAATTGATCATTCAATAAACGGTGAACCACGAGGCGAAGCCCCCGGCGGAGCCGAAAGTTTGAGCATAAAAAAGGCGCCCCGTGGGGCGCCTTTTTCGCAGGGCGCTATTTGCGAATTTATTTCTCTGTCCCGGTAGGAACCATGATATCCACCGGATGTTCTTCGAGGTATTCCAGCAGGCCGTTATAATCCTCTATGAGGAAGGTCATAACGGTTTGTGTGGCTTCATCGGTACGCTTGGATAATTGGTCAAACAACGCTTGCTCATTGCTGCCCCATGCGCGTGACGAACTCAAGAGCTGCCACAATGAACTGCCCCATTGACTCGACCATACCTCGGGCTGTTCGAAATAGCCTTTGGTTTCTTTTTTACCAAACACATGATGGCGGGCAGCCTCCAAGGCTTTCGCCGTCGCCTTCACAGTGTCCACCAATGACGAATCAGAAGAATAGGGTTCACGCTGCAAGAGGGTTTGAAGGCGCTCGATGTTTTCATTGGCTTGTGCCAATGATTGTACCGCCAGGTCTAAATCTACTTCGATCCCTTCAATGGCTTTGAACGCTTCGCGACGCGCTGCCAAATCTTCACCTTTTACCCAGCTTTCCATGCGGTAATCGTATTCAACCTTCAGTGGCTGTGAAGCAGTCTGACCGTCCCAATTCATCGTGACCGTATAGGTTCCCGGCAACACCGGAGCCCCGCGGCGATCGCTTTGCTCCTTCTCTTCCTTACGAATCTTGAACTCAGGATATTCG
Organism: Cryomorphaceae bacterium; assembly: GCA_003455605.1. Lineage (GTDB taxonomy): Bacteria > Bacteroidota > Bacteroidia > Flavobacteriales > Schleiferiaceae > UBA10364. The sequence goes on from DMQR01000200.1 coordinate 11,997, forward strand.
GTCCCCTTTTCCCACATAGCCCAGCGCCAGTTCTGTAATCCAACTTCCTTCACTCGGATGTATTGGGTGTAAATAGTATCGCCAACTTCGTTTTGATAGTCCACGCGTAACTTCTTCTTATTGTCCTCGGGAACCTCGGGAAGGTAGGCCGATAAGCGTGCTCCAAACGGACGGTTATCGCCTCGGAAGGTTGACATACCGGCAAATCGTACGCCAGGACTCTGACGACGTTCCCATTGGTAAGCTGTTGGCGGGTCAAAGAACGTAGGCGTACTTAGACCGTTACCCGCAGCTAAAACTCTCAAAGGCTCGATATCATCGATCACCCAAGCACCACGGCCGAAGGTGCCAAGTACCAAATCCTTTTCGCGGGCTTGGAAGGCAAGATCCATCACTTGGACAGTCGGCACAGCGTCGGTCCATTTGCTGTAAGAAACACCACCATTCACACTAACGTACAATCCATATTCACCTCCTACGAATAGCAGGTTTGGCTCAACTGGATCTTGCCATGCACTGAGGATAGGTCCAAAAATATCCCTATCGTCCACCACACGGGTGACCTTCTTCCCAAATTCTTCAATCTTAAACAGGTACGCGCTCCAATTATTTCTGCGGTAGTCGTTCGCCACTATCCAAGCAGTCCCTTTATCGTAATCCGACGCACGAATTTGAGGAATCCAAGACCCCTCGGGTAAGCCTTTCAACTTCTTGCTCAAGTCCACCCAATTCGCTCCGCCATCCATGGTAACATGCAACTTACCGTCGTCCGAACCGGCCCAAATAACATTTTGGTCTAAAGTACTCGGGGCAATGGCAATTAAACACGTGTGGTTTTCCGCCCCAGTCACGTCGTAGGTCAGCCCCCCGCTCTCGAGTTGCTTCTGCTTCTCAGAATTGTTCGTGGTCAAATCTGGACTGATAATGGCCCAATTCTTTCCATTGTCGGTACTCTTATGCAAGAATTGGGAGCCGAAGTACAGGCTCGTCTCAGGCTGGTGAGGATCTAGTGCAATAGGCGCATTCCAGTGCCAACGCAATCGCACTCCATCTGGATGCGTAGGCTTAATCAATTCGGTATAACCTGTTTCTGTATTGACCAGGCCTACATTACCTTCTTGGCTTTGGGCATATACAGCATCAGAACGCCCTGGAATAGGTACTACATCAAAACCATCTCCAAAAAATAATTCGCTCCATTCTTCGTTTCGAATACCGTCAATGGTCAAGCTGTACGCCGGCCCCATCCAAGATCCATTGTCTTGCATCCCGCCATAAACATTGTACGGCAACTGATCGTCGACGTTGATATGGTAGAATTGGGCCAAAGGAAGATTCTCCACAAAATGCCAACTCTCTCCATAATCATACGAAATATTCATCCCGCCGTCGTTCCCCTCAATGATGTGTGCCGGATTAGCCGGGTTGATCCACATCGCTTGGTGGTCGGGGTGAATGCGATTATAAGGGGTTATAGTTTTCCAATTTTTCCCTCCATCATCACTACGCGTTACATAAGTCCACAAGCTGTAGACACGGTCTGGATTTTGCGGGTCCACTCTTAAATCCGCATAGTAAAACGGACGATTTCCCACCTGCTCACTCTCGGTGACCTTGAACCAATTCTTTCCGCCGTTCGTGCTCTTATACACACCGTTTTTCTTTTCGGTTTCGACCAGGGCATAGACGATATTAGAATTGGACGGTGCAATACCTAATCCAATACGGCCTAAATTCCCTTTTGGCAATCCGTCCTCTTCACCAAGCTTCTTCCAATGCTCCCCACCGTCGTAGGTTATAAACAAGCCCCCCAGAGGACCACCGCTGGTAAAGAACCAAGGCTCTCTGCGGTACTCCCACATATTGGCAATAAGTTTCTTCGGGTTATTTGGATCCATCACGAGATCTCCCACGCCTGTTTTTCCATCGATATACAAGCTCTGGGTCCAATTTTTTCCGCCGTCCGT
>DMQR01000026.1:0-2297 GCA_003455605.1 Cryomorphaceae bacterium
GGTGGACAATGGGAAAATGTCGTGATCGAACACCCCTACCTCCCTGATGGCCCTTCTCCTGTATATTTCAAATGGCTTTATACTGCCATGACTCGGGCCACTAATAAAGTTTATCTCGTTGGCTTCCCAGAGAACTGGTTTGGCACAATATCTTTGGAATCACAACCCAAGGTAGGATGAAATATCTATTCGCAAAACTCATTTTCTGGCTTACCGGCTGGACCTTAGACGCCACCAAAGAGCAAATCACTGCAGCACGCAATACCGTAATGATCGCGGCACCGCATACCTCTAACTACGATTTGGTATTCGCCATAGGCACCTATTGGCTCATGCGCCTTCCCGTAAAATTCTTCATCAAAGATTTCTATACGAAGTGGTATTTCTTTGGTTTTTTCAAATGGCTTGGCGCTATCGGAGTCGATCGATCAAAACGTAGCAACTTAGTGGACTATGCCGCTCAATTACTTATCAAACGAGAAGATATTACCATCATGGTGCCAGCGGAAGGCACAAGAAAAGCCGTAGACAAATGGAAAACCGGCTTTTACCACATTGCTGTAAAATCTGACAAAAAGATAAGTTTGGGGTATTTGGACTACGGTAAGAAATATGCTGGAATCTTAGATATCATTCCTGCAGGAGAACAAAAAGCCACCTTTGATAAGATTCAAAACATCTACAAAGACGTAGAGGCAAAATACCCCGAATTGTACAACAAAGTCATTCATTAATGGGGGTATTGGAACTTAATTTTCCAGCTGAAGTTGCCGCCTTAGTTCGCCATAAAGAGGAGGAGGGCCAAAACTTGCTTTGGGACCCTTGTCGTAAAAAATGGTTGGTCGCAACTCCTGAAGAATGGGTTCGTCAGCACGCCATATGCTACTTACACCTCTTGGGATACTCTTTTACGCTCATGGAAACCGAGAGTGGATTGCGCACTGGATTCAAGGAAAAGCGCTCGGATGCCTTAATATATAAAAACACCGCCCCTTATATCTTGGTAGAATGCAAGGCTCCATCGGTTAAAATTGACCAAAAGGTATTTAACCAAGCGTTCAACTACAACCAAAGCTTAAAGGCCAAGTACCTGTACCTAACCAACGGTAAACAGCATATTTTCTGGGATGTAGTGGGCAATAAAGCCTTGGAATCTTTACCTAGCGTAAGCGATCCAAGCTCTTGATCTTCGCTTCATCTTTTTGAATTCCACGAGAAGCAAGGAAGGCCAACACTATATTCAACATGGGCACTACGGCTCCATAATCTGCAGATGCGCCTTCCGTAGCAGAAATCTCTTTGATTAGAAGCGCCAATACAATTAATGAGCTTAACATCCCTAATCTTACCAAAAGCAATTGGAAGGAACGCTTTTGATACATTAGAATAGAACCAGAGAAGGTAGCCATGGACCATCCAAACATGAAAAACAACCACATAGAGGATGTAGCTCTAAACACTGACTCTTCCACCAAATACATCGGGAAGATAAAAGCAGCTAAGGAACTAAGGATCGCCGCAGCGAAAAGATATAGAGTTTGAATGCGTTGAATCATGGCCCAATTTTAAGGCAAAGTTCAAAAAAAATTGGGTCCAAACCTTTGAATCCTATGAAATCTCCCTATTATTGTGGTGTAGAGGTCCGATTGTAGGCCCATTACCTACTCCTCTTCTTTATATTATCCCATTACACACATGTTGACTGAAAACGATTTGCGGGCACGCAAGTTGCCCGAACTGAAAGACTTAGGTGCATCCTTGAGTATTCCCAAAGCGAAATACATGAAAAAGGAGGAGCTAGTTGCCGCTATTTTAATGGTGACTGGTAAGGGAGCACCTAAGCAGGTGACAACTACCGAAAAAGACCACGAAACAAAGCCTGAACGTCCTCAAAAAGCAAAATCAGAGCAAAGTAACGACGAGCAAAACCAACGTCGCGAGCGTAATCCTAAGCACCAAAAACAATACAACGGCAATAATCAGAACCACCGTGATCGCCGACGTCCTAAAGAATTCCACTTTGAGGGCATTATAGCTAACGAAGGGGTATTGGAAATCATGCCCGACGGATACGGATTCCTCCGTAGTTCTGATTTTAATTACCTGAACTCACCAGATGATATATATGTAAGTCAGAACCAAATCCGTAGCATGGGTTTAAAAACTGGGGATACGGTAAGTGGAGAGGTTCGTCCACCGAGAGAAGGTGAAAAGTATTTCCCGCTTGTCAAGGTGAATAGTATCAACGGACGTACTCCTGAATATGTACGTGACCGTGTTGCGTTCGAGCATCTAAC
>DMQR01000026.1:2635-2821 GCA_003455605.1 Cryomorphaceae bacterium
CCTTTATTTCCAGAGGAGAAATTTGACATCACCTCACGCCGCAGCACGGATTCTACACGAATCATCGACCTTTTCTCTCCTATTGGTAAAGGACAGCGTGGATTATTGGTAGCACAACCTAAAACCGGCAAGACAACCTTGATGAAGGAGGTTGCCAATGCCATTGCAGCCAACCACCCTGAAGCA
>DMQR01000029.1 GCA_003455605.1 Cryomorphaceae bacterium
GTCGTTCTAAGCGCGAGTTGTTCTACCTTGACGATTTCCGTCAGATTGAAGAGCAGTTCCCGAACTTCAAGTTCCACTTAGTATTATCCGAGCCTCTACCTGAGGACAACTGGAATGCTAAGGAGAACATGGATGATGCCGGTGATGGTTTCGTAGGTTTCGTACACCAAGCGGTAATTGACAACTATTTAAACCACCACGATGCACCAGAAGATATCGAGTTCTACTTCTGTGGCCCACCACTAATGAACGCCGCAGTTCTTAAAATGGTAGACGACTTTGGTGTACCGCCAGAGAACGTAAGCTTCGATGATTTCGGTGGATAATTGAAAAAAAATGATAACCTAAGCCGCTCCGCATGGAGCGGCTTTTTATTTTCATCCCATGAAACTACTACGCGCCTTTTTCTTCCTTCCACTACTTTGGTCGTGTCAAAGTGCACCGGAATTGGTCCAAATGACAAACCAAGGTCCCGCACAGGGCTCCACATTTAGCATCAGCTACCTAGTGCCTGAAGGCGTAGATTACCGCAAGGACATCGATTCCATTCTCAAATCCATGGACCAGCAAATGAGCTTATGGGTGGAGAACAGTGAGATCTCTAGGTTGAACCGTGGTGATTCTGTGTATGTAAGCAACGACTTTCAAGAGGTGATTCTCAAATCCATCTATATCAGTGAATTGACCAACGGTGATTTCGACGTCACCATCGCGCCACTGATTAAAGCATGGGGTTTTTCTGGTGGCACACGAAAGGACAGCATCAATGTAGATAGCCTCATGAATTACGTGGGTTATAAAGGCCTAATGGCAAGTGGCCCGGGGACTATATCGGAGAAATTCGCACTTCCAAAGGGTTATGAAATCGATGTCAATGCCCTTGCACAGGGATATACGGTGGATATCTTGTCAAATTTCTTCCTCAACGTCAACGTTCACAACTATATGATAGAAATTGGCGGGGAGGTACGCTGCAAAGGAACTAATATTGATGGTCGCAAATGGCGTATAGGTATTGAACAGCCGCAAGAAGAACGCACCGCTGGACAATACCAAACCATTGTAGTCTTGGATAGCATGTCCCTAGCCACGAGTGGCAATTACCGTAAATTCTGGGTGGACGAACGCGGACAGCGTGTCGTGCATACCATCAACCCTGGAACAGGACAGCCTGTGATCAGCAATCTCTTGAGCGTGAGCATCATCTCCAATAATGCCACCTTTGCCGATGCCTTAGCCACAGCCTGCATGGTTTCAGGTCTTACCAGAGCAAAAACCATGATAGAACGATTCCCTGATACAGAAGGCTATTTTATCGTAGGAAATAAATACGGAGAGTTCGAAGTTCAAACCACTTCAAACTGGTCCCAGTACGAGCTCAATTAAGCTTGTTCTAGGTTATTGTCGCATTGGTTAGGGTCTTTACCGCAGTACGAACAAGTCTCGCCATCCTGATTAAGGAACGAGCTCTGTGAAGCACAAGTTCCAGCGAATTCGCCGTCTTTCTTTGCCCAAATTTTAATGGCGATCCCAGCGAAGCCAAGTCCAACCAATACGATAGTGATGCCGATGAGTTTTAGGAGTACCATTGCGTTATTCTTTGTCAAGGTCCAAAGTTAAGGAAGAACCACGAATAAAACAGGGGATAGCAAATGACTGGATTTATTAAAAAATCGATGAAAATCGTTTGTCCTTGATGTACCTTTGTGCGAGTCAAACAAACTAAAAATCAAATACATATGAAGATCACCGTAGTAGGTGCCGGTAACGTAGGCGCCACGGTTGCAGAGAACATGGTTCGTCGCGAGCTCGCAGAAGAAATTGTATTGCTCGACATTAAAGAAGGATTTGCGGAAGGCAAGGCGATGGACATGAACCAATGTGCTACTTTGAACGGCTATGATTCAAAGGTGGTTGGCTCGACCAACGACTATTCAGAGACTGCAGGTTCGCAGGTGGCTGTCATCACTTCAGGTATTCCTCGTAAGCCAGGAATGACGCGCGAGGAATTGATCGGCACCAATGCGAAGATTGTTCAAACGGTTACTGAAAACTTAATCAAGCACAGCCCGGACATCATCATCGTGGTGATTTCTAACCCAATGGATACCATGACTTACTTGACGTCTAAGACCTCAGGTCTGCCTAAAAACCGTATCATCGGTATGGGTGGTATCTTGGATTCAGCTCGTTTCAAGTACCGTTTGGCAGCGCAACTAGGTTGTTCTCCTAATGACCTTCAAGGTCAGGTGATTGGTGGTCATGGGGATACAACGATGATTCCTTTAATCAAGCACGCTACCTATAACAGCATGCCAGTGACTCAGTTCCTTACTGATGAGCAGCAAGAGTATGTCGTCAAAGAGACGATGGTAGGTGGTGCAACGCTCACCGGATTGATTGGCACTTCTGCTTGGTATGCTCCAGGTGCTGCAGGTGCTGAGCTTGTTGAGTCAATCGTGCGTAATGAAAAGAAAATGTTCCCATGTTCAGTATTGCTGAACGGTGAGTATGGTCAAGACGATATTTGTATCGGTGTACCTGTGATCGTTGGTGGAAATGGTTGGGAAAATGTTGTTGAGTTCAATTTGAGCGACGACGAAAAAGCAAAATTCGAAGCTTCTGCTAAAGCTGTTCGCAAGATGAACAGCGCACTAGACGCGAATCTGTAAGCGCGAAAAATTTTCGCGATTTGATACGAGTCGCCCGCAGGGCAACTCGTATTCCCCCCCCTGTGAGAGCGCGGCGCTTATTCCAAAACCCGCTCCTTGGGCAAGAGTGCGCAATGCCCGGTGCCGAAAAGTCGATAACGAAATCGGGCTAATAAATCATACCCCACATTTCTCAGTACTCCTGGGATGATTCTTAGTTTAAAGAAGGAGTGCCAGGGTCTGGGGAGTTCCCGCAGAAGGTACAACACAGCATCACTTTTTATATGCCACTGTGTACCATCGAAGAAAAGCACAGAATCAATGGTCCGCAAGGATTGCGGGACGTTGACCTGTGCCCAATTACTTTGCAAAGAGGTAAATAAAATACGCTCGCTCGCATCCTTGTCAAATACCCATTGTACCGTTCGGTTGCACAAGGTGCAGGGGCCATCGTATACTAGTATGGGCGCACTGGGTATCATTGAACAATCAATCGATGGGTTTCTCGCTGTCCGTCTTCTCGGTAGAGCACTACGATGTAAATGCCTGCGGGTAGATCCAGCATATTTTCTTCGGTCGTGCTCAAGGTGCCGATGCGCTGGCCCTGCAGATTGAGCAAGTGAGCTCGCTCTAGATAAGAAGCGGCACATTGGAATAAAACCCTGTTCGAGATAGGGTTGGGGAAAATAATACAGCTTGGCGCTGTGGCTGGAGTTTCTTCAACGCTGATGTTGTTAAAGGCTTTACCTTCGAAATAATGTAGTCCACCGCTCATGTTGCCAAGGATAACATCGGGATAGCCATCTGCGTTGAGGTCGGCCACGGCTGGGTGAAGGCGCTTGCCGGCAGCGCTAAAATGGGCATCCATATCTCTTAAGGTCGGGACCAAGTTGAATCTCATATTGGGGCGCAACTTGAGTTTGCCGCCATAGGGCATACCACAACCATTGTTAGTGATACCGTTCCAGCTGCTTACATCGCCATATAGCATGGAGCGGAATGGTGTGCTTTGAAGGATCACGGGAATATTACCGGTCTGTGCGTGTTTTGAGAAGCAGATCTCAACGAGTAGGTGGTCCGTGCCGTTCCAAGTAAAGGGAATATCTAGAGGAATGTCGTTCCAGCCGGTGGTCATCACGCGAATGCCACTGTAGACTTCGGTGAGGTTTTGGCTATGGAAATTGGTTTGGGCGGTATCCGAGATGTGCTTGAACCTGATGTTGAATCCTTGGGTGAGGTAGAGGTTGTTGTTGGTGCCCAACTCGAATCCAATGGTTTCGATTTGTCCGAAGCGTCCGCTGGCATTAATGAGCTCGTCCTTGGTGAAAATAATTTGTGTGCGTCCGTTGCGCTTGGCTCCTCCAAAGGGAGTTTCAATCCGACTGCTTGAGGTTTGTATACCGCCGCCAAGGTTGAGGTCCACGGATGCGGCGCTACCGCTGGTGATGATTTTTAAGGAATCCTTTTGAACCACGCCCATATCTTCGGAGCCGATGAATAGAGAGGTGTCGGTCCCATAAATGAGTGAGGGAGCACTGTGGCCACTAGGTGCGGTAGTTGAGCCCATATCGATGCCGGCCCATGGGCTGGCGTTTAGGGTAAAGAGATTGGGCCAAGTACCTGTTTTCTCGTAATAGGCTACGGTACCGGCTTCGTTGCCGATAAGCAAATCAGCTACACCATCACCATTTACATCGCCTAAATAAGGAGTGGCGTGGTTGCCAACATCAATGCTTTGAATAGCGCCGCGGTAGGTAAAGCTGTGGCTCAAAAAGGTTCCGGTATTTTCATAATAATAGATCAGTCCGTTTTTCGCGCCCACAATCATATCTGGGTCGAGGTCCGCATCGAGGTCAGCGAATGCAGGGCAGAGCTCTTCGCCAAGATTGTTATATCCTGCATTGGCAAAATCCGCATCAGTAAATTCAAAGGCTGGGCTCGTGTTGGTACCGGTGTTCTTGTAGAAAACCAGCTTGCTTTTATACGTGCTTGGGCCTTGGTATTTACCCATGGAACCTACAACTAAATCAAAGTCTCCGTCAAAGTCTAAATCCACTAAAGCAGGCTTTGTTGCGGATCCGAAGTCGAGCATGTCGCGGACTAAAAAGGAAGAATCTGGGGCGCTCCAGCTAGGGTTATTGGCGGTACCTGTGTTCGTGTAGAGCCAGGCGTTGCGCGTATTGATGGAGCCGTTCAAATTTGGGCTGACCATCAGATCTGGCGTACCGTCAAAGTTCAAGTCTTCATAGAAAGGTGCGGGGAAGTATCTAATATTTGTGGGATTTGAGGTGGGGTACAAGGTATCCGTGCTTACCATGAAGGCGCTGTCCATGTGTCCGCCGTTGTATGCGGCGACAAGGTTGGTGAAACTCACATCGCCGATTAGGACGTCTTTAAGGGAATCTCCGTTGAGATTTAGAACGAGTAGGGTGGAGCCGGCGTGCATACCTGCGGAGATTTTGCCGGAGATTTCTATTTTTTGGACGCCTGCACATCCATTGAGGGCAAGGCTATTGGTGGCAAGGTTTTCTTCGAATCGGCCCCAGCAAGTGGTATTAATTGAAAAATCTAAACCGCACTGTGTTAGGCCTTCGTGCCATTCGATGGTGGAGCGCTGTCCAAAGGTAAGCACGTCCAAATCTCCATCGTCATCGATATCTACGATGGCTGGAATGTCGCTGCTGAAATTATAAAGGTTGGTTGTTGTGCCGCCTGCGTCGGTGGTGAGGTAGTTGCCGCTAAGGGTCCAAGTAAAACCCAAGGAATCCGTCGTGCTGGTGTTTTCCCAAACGCCCATGCCGCCTAAAACGAAGGCGAATAGGTCCTTTTTTCCGTCGCAATTGTAATCTCTAAATAAACCCCAATATTCCACCGCAGGTAGTGCATCCGCATATTGTGGTGCGGGAATCCATTGGTTGTTCTCTTCTAAAAAGGTGATCCATCTATTGCCTTGACGGTCGAAAATGGCCAAATCTTCGGTGCCGTCAAGATTGAGGTCAATGCGCGACCACTGGGGCAAATCGGCCCCGCCCATAAAGGCGTAGTTCACTGTATCACTGCCGCTCATCACCGACGGTCCCACGGTCCAATCAAAGCTCAAACGATTGGTGTAGGACTGGGCAGAAGCACACAATACGCCGAGTAGTAAGGCGCCTACAGTGGCTATTTTGGTAATGAGCTTGTACATGTGGCTAAGATAGTGCGCTCTTCCGAGAAAAACTGTTAGGTTAGGCACGGTGACTTGCCTATATTTGCGCGTTACTGAAAAAAAGAAATAATCCAATAAAGGATGCAGAACAAAGGATTAATTACCGCTTTCGCGATCGCTCTAGGGCTGGCTTCACTCTACCAGCTTTCTTTTTCATGGGTTGCGAACGGCGTGGAAAGTGATGCGGAGTCTTTTTCCGCTGGAGATGCAAAGGTTAAATCAGCCTATTTAGATAGTATGATGTCGCAGGAGGTATATCCGCTTTTGGGATACACATACGCTGAAGTCAAGAAGAACGAAATGAACCTAGGTCTCGACCTTAAAGGTGGTATGAACGTCATCTTGGAAGTAAGCGTAAAAGATGTGCTTAAAGGTCAAGTGGCAAATGCCCAAGACCCGCTATTCCAACAGACACTTGCCAATACTGACGCCGCTCAGAGTAAAGGACAGAACAACTATTTGAACACGTTCTTTGCAGAGTTTGACGCATTGGTGGAAAAAACAGGTGGTGGTCGCATGTTGAGCGATGCTAGCTTATTCGGTACACCAGAAATGACAGAGAAGGTTGGATTTAATGCTTCCAACGAAGCCATCCAAGCCGAGATTCGTCGTGATGTTGAAGCTGCAATTGCAAATGTATTTACGGTACTTCGTGCACGGATCGATCAGTTCGGAACGACTCAGCCAAACATCCAACGTCTGGAGGGAACCGGTCGCATCTTGGTAGAATTGCCAGGGGTTAAGGATCCTGCTCGTGTAAAGAAATTATTACAGAGTACTGCAGAGTTGCAGTTCTGGAACATGTACGAGGGTAGTGAGGTACTGCCATTCTTGGTGGCTGCGAACGAGAAGTTGCGCGACATCGTTGAGGCAGAAAAGCCTGCTACAGAAGAATCATCAGCACTTGATCTAAGTGATTTGAATATCGAAGGCGATGCCGATAGTATAGCAGTAGAAAAAGAGGTGGCTGATTCAACGGATATCATGAACACGAATAACCCATTGTTTGAAGTATTCCGTCCATGGGTAAGTGAGAGCGGTATGGCGCTAGAAGGTCCGCGTGTAGGTTATGCGTTGATCCGCGATACAGCCGAAGTAAATGCATTGTTAGCTCGTCCAGAGATTACACAGTTGATAAATACTGAATTGCGAGGGGCGAAATTGTTGTGGAACAATAAGCCAGAGCCAGAATCAGATATCATCATGTTGTTGGCTATAAAAGGCAACCGTGATAACGCTCCAGAACTGGACGGTGGAGTCATCGTAGACGCTCGCCCAGATTTGGACGAATACAACCGAAACATCGTGACCATGGCTATGAACGGCTCTGGTGCACAGAAGTGGCAACGTCTTACTGCAGAGGCAGCTGCTCAAACGCCTAAGCGTTCTGTAGCGGTAGTTTTGGATAATTACGTATACTCTTACCCACAGGTTCAAAATGAAATCGCAGGTGGTCGTACGCAGATCACAGGTAACTTCTCTCAAGAAGAGGCTTCGGATTTGGCGAACATTCTACGTGCAGGTAAGCTAGATGCGCCAGCTCGTATAATTCAGGCTGATGTGGTAGGCCCTTCTTTGGGTAAAGAAGCTATTTCAGATTCTATCAACTCATTTGCTATTGCCCTATTATTGGTATTGATATACATGTACTTCTACTACAGCGGTGCAGGTTTAGTGGCTAACTTGGCCTTGTTCGTGAACATGTTCTTCATCTTCGGATTGTTGGCAAGCTTCCGCGCAGTATTGACCCTTCCTGGTATGGCCGGTATCGTATTGACTATAGGTATGGCTGTGGATGCAAACGTGATTATCTTCGAGCGCATCCGCGAGGAATTGCGCTTGGGTAAAGGTTTGCGTGCTGCCATTGTAGATGGATATAAGAATTCAAACAGCGCTATCATTGATGCGAACGTGACTACCTTGATTGTAGGAATTATTCTATTTGCTTTTGGTACGGGTCCAATTCGTGGATTCGCTACCACCTTGATCATTGGTATTTTAACTTCATTGTTCTCTGCTTTATTCATCTCTCGCTTGGTATTCGAGCGTCGTTTGGGAAATAAAAAAGAGATTGCCTTCTCTACGAAGACGACAGCGAACTGGTATACCAACATTAACTTCGACTTCTTGCGTAAGCGCAAAGTTGCCTATGGTATGAGTACTGTTATTGTCGCTATTGGATTATTCTCGCTCTTTACCAAAGGGTTGAACCTTGGTGTGGATTTCGTCGGTGGCCGTTCATTTCAGGTGCGTTTCGACCAGCCAGTAGAAGTGAGTGATGTTGCTGCTTCCTTGGGCGAGCAATTCATAGATGTAGACGGCAACAGCTTTACTCCGGTGGTGAAAACTCTAGGTGATGCGAACCAAGTAATCATTACGACCAACTACCGCATCGGTGAAACTGGAACTACAGTTGATGAGGATATTGAAAGTAAATTGTACGCCGGTGTAAACAGGTACTTCGTGGAGGGAATTGCTCCTGAAGATTTTTTCACCGACGATGCAGAACAGGCAATCGGTTTGGTAGGATCTCGTGTAGTTGGACCAACCATTGCAGATGATATTAAGACGGGTGCTGTGTATAGCATTATCTTCTCATTGATTGTAGTATTCCTTTACATCTTGGGTCGTTTCCGCAAGTGGCAGTTCTCTTTGGGTGCTGTGGTTGCCTTGGTACACGATGTGCTGTTCGTGATGGGTATCTTCTCTTTGTTGGACGGTGTATTGCCGTTTCAATTAGAAGTAGATCAAGCCTTCATCGCAGCGATTCTTACAGTAATTGGTTACTCTTTAAATGATACAGTGGTTGTATTCGACCGTATTCGTGAAAACATGGGATCTCGTAAGGCCAACTTCCTTGATGGAGTGAATAAGTCACTCAACCAGACGTTGAGCCGCACGTTCAATACCTCCGTGACAACCTTCTTTGTTCTTCTTGTGATTTTCCTCTTCGGTGGTGAGGTCATCCGCGGATTTATGTTCGCGTTATTGTTGGGTGTCCTAGTGGGTACTTATAGCTCGCTATTCATCGCTACACCGGTGATGTTTGATGCTATAAAGAAAGACAACGAGTAAGCCGGAATTTTTTGAAAAACCAAAGCCCTGCTGCGTGAGTAGCGGGGCTTTTTTTAATGTATTTTCGTGCTATGATTCAAACTTTCCTTTTGTTAAATATTAGTGGTGGCGAATTCATCATTATCGCCTTCATCTTCTTGTTGCTCTTCGGTCCTAACCAGATTCCGACCATGGCACGCTCTGCCGCTAAGGTCATTAAGCAACTGCGCAACGCCACGAACGATATCAAACGTGAAATTTTGGACAGCACAGAGGACAGCGGCCTCACCGAAGTCAAGAAAACAGTGCAGGATGGGAGAGATGCTTTCAACGAAGTGACGGATACCATTAAAAGAGGAACTAAGCTTTGATTATTGCCAAATTGCTTTTGGGATTCGGACTACTGCTTGCCGGTGGAGAACTCCTCGTCCGTGGTAGCGTTGGCCTCGCCCTCAAGCTCCAAGTATCTCGAGTAGTAATTGGTCTCACACTCGTTGCTTTTGCTACCAGCGCGCCCGAACTTCTAGTAAGCGTCGTAGCTGCTATGGACGGTCGCAGTGATATCGCGCTTGGTAATGTCATAGGGTCTAACATCGCAAATATTGGTCTTATTCTTGGGCTTACAGCGATAATATTTAAAATGCAAGCAGTGCAGTTCTCCTATAGAAAGGATTGGATATTCCTCCTTGTTGCCAACCTATTGCTTGGACTCTTCCTTTGGTTAGGTGGACTGGAATTTTGGCAAGGCCTCATTTTTGTGCTTTTACTGGTAGGATATAATGTTGTAAAAATTCGTAGTGCTCGTAAAAATCGAGAATTTCACATCGGAGGCGACCTAGAGGTCGAGGCAATGCCCATATTGAAAGGCCTTCTTTTTCTATTGACTGGGGCCGCGATCCTACGCTTTGGTGCACTCCAATTCGTCGAGGGTATCGCTAGTACTGCAGTAATCTTAGGCATGAGCGAACGATTCATCTCGGTCACACTTGTGGCTTTTGGAACAAGTGTACCGGAATTAGCGGCCAGTATGATGGCGGTTCGCAAAGGGGAATCGGATATTGCGATTGGAAATATAATAGGATCGAACATCTTTAATATCCTGAGTGTCTTAGGGTTCACAGCACTCATTCAACCCATTAACTCCTACGACCCGGTGCTCTTCACCTCCGACTTTTGGGTGAGCGTAGGCCTCTCATTGTTAATAATTCCACTAATGGGTTGGTTCTCCAAGGATAGATTAGACCGTCTCGAAGGGGCACTATTACTGGGAATCTATCTAATATTTATTGCCAACCTATTGCTTTAGGGGGCTCACCTGCTAAATAGTTAATAATTTTTGGTTGCACCCCTTCTTTTTAGAGGGTATCTTTGAAGTAACTAAAAAATTAACCACATGCCAACGGTAAGATTTCTAGCATTAGAAGAAACAATGGGGCGTAAGCCACAGCACTTCGAAGCAACTGGGACAAGAGTTTCAGAATACTTCGGCTCTCGCGTATTCAACAGAAAAGCAATGCGCGAATACATGACTTCAGAGGCCTATAAGGCTGTAATTGACGCAATGGATAACGGCACCAAAATCAACCGCAACATTGCCGATCAGGTAGCTGCAGGTATGAAAGCTTGGGCCTTGAATTTAGGAGCGACACATTACACGCACTGGTTCCAGCCACTTACTGGTGCCACCGCAGAAAAGCACGATTCATTCTTTGAGCCAACGGGTAATGGTGAAGCAATTGAGAAATTCTCAGGCGGTATGTTGGTTCAGCAAGAGCCGGATGCATCTTCTTTCCCAAACGGTGGTATTCGTAACACATTCGAAGCTCGCGGTTACACAGCATGGGATCCAACATCACCAGCATTTGTATTTGGAAATACACTTTGTATACCAACAGTATTTGTCTCTTATACTGGTGAGGCTCTTGACTATAAGACGCCACTATTACGGGCATTGCAATCAGTAGATAACGCCGCAACTGCAGTATGTAAGTATTTCGATAAGAACGTAACCAAAGTAAACGCAACCTTAGGTTGGGAACAAGAGTACTTCTTGGTAGACGAAGCATACTTTGCTGCACGTCCAGATTTACAATTGGCAGGGCGTGCCCTAGTAGGACACGCTCCAGCGAAAGGTCAGCAGTTGGACGATCACTACTTTGGTTCTATTCCCGAGCGTGCGATTGAGTTCATGAAAGAATTGGAATACGAAAGCCGCATCTTGGGTATTCCAGTTAAAACTCGTCACAATGAGGTGGCACCAGCACAATACGAATTCGCACCTGTATTCGAGGAGGCAAACGTTGCTGTAGATCACAACTCTTTGTTCATGGACTTGATGGAGAAAGTGGCGCGTCGCCATAATTTCCGAGTTCTGATACATGAGAAGCCATTCGCGAATATCAACGGTTCAGGTAAGCACAATAACTGGTCTTTGGCAACAGATACAGGTGTCAATCTGTTGGCTCCAGGCTCTACACCAATGAGCAACTTGATGTTTTTAACCTTCTTTATCAATACTATCAAATCCGTTTACCGTCACGCAGATTTGATTCGTGCCTCTATAGGTTCAGCAGGTAATGAGCACCGTTTGGGTGCGAACGAAGCACCTCCTGCGATCATTTCAGTGTTCATTGGTCAGCAGTTGAGTGCGGTGTTGGACCAATTAGAAAATATCGAAGGTGGCAAAATGACCCCCGAAGAAAAGACCGACCTCAAATTGAATGTGGTAGGTAAAATTCCAGATGTACTTCTAGACAATACAGACCGTAACCGTACCTCACCATTTGCCTTTACAGGAAACAAGTTTGAGTTGCGTGCTGCTGGTTCTGCTTCTAACTGTGCACAGCCAATGACTGTATTGAACGCGGCCATGGCAGAGCAGTTGATTGAATTCAAGGCGGATGTTGATGCGTTGATTGAGAAAGATGGCTTGAAGAAAGATGAAGCCATATTCAGTGTATTGAAGCGCTACATCAAAGACAGTAAGGCTATTCGCTTCGAAGGCGATGGATACGGTGATGCATGGAAGGAAGAAGCTGCGAAGCGTGGTTTGAATAACGAACCTTCAACGCCACGTGCACTTGATGCATACGTAAGCCAGCAGAGCTTGAGCATGCTCGAAGCTATGGGTGTTATGAGCCACCGCGAGGCAGAAGCTCGCCACGAAATCTTGTTGGAATCTTACTTCATGAAGATTCAAATAGAATCTCGTGTTTTAGGTGACCTAGCAGGTAACCACATCGTTCCTACAGCGATCAAGTACCAAAACACGTTGATTGATAACGTTCAGCGACTGAAAGAAATCATGGATGCTGAAACCTTTAATAGTGTAGCGAAAGAACAATTGGAAATGATGAAGGAAATTAGTGCCCGCATCTCAAAAATCCTTTCTTCTAAGGATGCGATGATCGAAGCACGCAAGGCAGCAAATGCTTTGGAAGATGTTCGTGAAAAAGCCATCGCGTACTACGATAATGTGAAGCCTTTCTTCGAAGTAATCCGCTATGAAAGCGATAAGCTTGAGTTGATGATTGACGACGAACAATGGCCATTACCGAAATTCCGTGAAATGTTGTTCACGAGATAAATCGAACTTTTTTCGATTCATTCGAATAGAAACCCCGCCGGCGCGGGGTTTCTTTTTGGTTTTTAACTATATTGGGGGACGCTTAAACACTAGAGAATCGTTTCAAATGCAAAAACGCATCCTACGAACCTGGACCTTTTTACTCGCTTGTCTTCCGATGGCAGTGGTGGCACAAGATGCTGCTTTCCAAGAGGTTGAAATTGAACGACATAAGACAACAGTAAAGGCAGACGAATACTTTGACGCCAAAGAATATACTACTGCATTGGAGGTATATACTAAGGCGCTTTCTAAAGAAAAATCCCCTGAACAAAAGCAACGTATTGCCTTTAATATGGCGGAATGTTACCGTTATAATGGTGAATTTAAACGCGCTGCGAGTTATTACCAACGTTCCCAAAAGATGGGCTACGGTCCGAAATCAGTATTGGGT
Source organism: Cryomorphaceae bacterium (assembly GCA_003455605.1). Taxonomy (GTDB): domain Bacteria; phylum Bacteroidota; class Bacteroidia; order Flavobacteriales; family Schleiferiaceae; genus UBA10364. The sequence goes on from DMQR01000029.1 coordinate 12,933, forward strand.
TATGCAGAAATGCTTCGGTGTCAAGGAGAGTACGAGGATGCCATTGTGGCCTACGAAGACTACAAGAAATCTATCCCAGGTGATCCGCGTGCGGACATGGGTATTGAATCTTGTCAAAAAGCAGCAAACTGGATAGTTCAAGGATCTCTTTTTGCCTTGGATAATGCTAAGGATTTGAACTCTAAGAAATCAGATTATGCAATTTCTTATGCCGGTAAGCGTGGCAAAGAAGATTTGACTTTGATGATTTCTTCAATGCGTGATGATGCCACTGGTCGCAAAGCAGATGGATGGACAGGACAGCGTTTCTCAGATATTTACAGTATTGATGGGCAGCGCGCCAAGAAGAAGAAAAGACGCGGCCAAGAGGCCAATGCGAACGACGAGGTGAAGTGGGGAGAATTACTGCCCATGAGCGAGGTCATCAATACTAAAGACCACGAAGGAGTTGTAACCTTCGATTCAAGAGCAAAGACCATGTATTTCACCAAGTGTATGAAGGTGAA
>DMQR01000053.1 GCA_003455605.1 Cryomorphaceae bacterium
GTGTGACCCATTTAAAATTTTCCACGCCTGTGGCCTTCCCTGAGAGGGAAAAAACCAACGCGATGGCGTATATTGAAATGATTTTGAATCGGGTCATAGTGCGCACACTTACGCAAGAACTATACCGAATTTACACTTTTTTGATGCCGACCACATTTATTTGGAATAACCAGCGCTTTTTACCAGGAGAACTTGTTGATTTACAAGAGGTTCCGGTCCATATTGCGGGGGTCCAAAAGGTGGTGAAATTTTGGCTTTCTGATGCTGAATTTCTGCCGATGTCCACCAGCGGAAGTACGGGGGTACCTAAAGTTTGGCATCATCCCCGAGCGCGATTGCTGCATAGTGCACAAGCTACGCTAGAACATTTTGGTTTAGATCCTGGTGCGGTGGCGGTTTTAGGCCTTCCTGCGGATGGTATTGGCGGGGCCATGATGGTGATCCGAGCCTTGGTTGGGACGTTGGAGTTGCATTTGGTGGAGCCCAAAATATCCTTGGACCTCCCTCCAAACACTATTGATTTCATACCGCTGACCGTTCCGCAATTTCAACATTTTCCTTGGCAAGAGGGGATAAAGAAGGTGTTGCTAGGGGGCAGTACCGCTCCTATAGCGCAATGTCCTGAGGGAACGGAGGTATATGTTGGCTATGGGATGACAGAAACGGCCTCACATGTGGCGGTGCGTGCGTTGGATGAAGAAGTGTATCGAGCGGTGGGCAGTACACGTTTTTCTGTGAATGCAGATGGTGCCTTGGTGGTTCGGTCGCCGCATTTGGGCATAGAAGAATTGGTCACCAATGATGCCGCTATCCTACACAACGATAGAGCGTTTACCATAGAAGGACGCTTGGATTTCGCCATCAATTCTGGGGGAATTAAGATCCATCCAGAGCAGTGGGAACATGCGCTCGCAGCTGAAGGTATTCGTTCCGTTATTGCTCCGATTGAAGATGAAGTTTTCGGCCAATTACCTGTGCTGGTCCTTTCCGACCAAGGTCAAATACAGCAGGCCAGAGCACTCCTAAAGGAATGGCCTAAAAATGAGCGCCCCAAGCATTACCTATGGCTTGCAGAATGGCCCGAGGTGGCCGGAGGCAAGCTCGACCGACGAGACCTTGCCCTTTGGGTTAAATCACATCGGGATCGCCTTTGCCCGCTCTGAGCAGGGTAGGCACCTCACCGCTTAAATCAATGACTGTGGAAGGGATGTTATCTCCCCAACCGCCATCGATAATAAAATCTGCCTTGCCGGCATATTTCGCAACGATTTCATCTGGATTTGTGGGGTATTGTAAAATATCGTCATCGTGGTGTAAAGAGGCCGAGGCGAGCGGACGTCCCAACCGTTCGGCCAAGGCTAATACGATGGGATTATCTGGAATTCTTACCCCTATAGTACTTCGCTTTTGGCCGAGCTTGCGGGCCAGATTAATATTAGCTTCTAGTACCAAGGTGTAGGGGCCTGGCAGACATTTCTTTACTAGCTTGAAAGTGGGGCCGTCCAAACTTTGCGTATATTCTGAGACCTGCGAAATGCTGGTAAAAAGAAAACTGAACTCTGCTTCCGTAATGGATTCTCTTTTGATTTTAGCTAATTTATCTAAGGCCTTGGGATGCTGAAAATCTCCCGCAATGGCATAGACTGAATCCGTGGGAATAATGGCGATATCACCGTTTTCAAAGCGAGCCACGCACTCTTGAATAGTACTCATATTAAGACTAAAAGGGAAGAGGGTGTAGACCATAGGGCAAGAGAAATTTAACTACAATAAGGTAGAAAAAAGCCCCGCATTCTTGCAGGGCTTTGGGTCAAAAATTTGAGTTAAGTTTATTTGTTTGCTTTGGCATGATCTGCCAAGAATTTCGCTAAACCAATATCTGTCAATGGGTGTTTTAACAATGCTTCCATTGCGCTTAATGGACCTGTCATTACATCTGCCCCGATCTGCGCACATTCGATGATGTGCATCGGGTGACGTACTGAAGCAGCTAATATTTCAGTTCCGAAATCATAGTTATCGAAGATCACACGGATGCTCTCGATCAAATCTAAACCGTCGGTAGAAATATCGTCTAAACGGCCGATGAATGGGCTAATGTAGGTAGCGCCGGCTTTGGCTGCCATTAAAGCTTGGCCCGCAGAGAAGATTAACGTACAGTTTGTCTTTATGCTTTTGCTTGAGAAGTACTTCAATGCCTTAACACCGTCCTTAATCATAGGGATTTTTACGACGATTTTCTCATCTATAGCGGCTAATTCTTCTCCTTCTTTAATCATTGCCTCGTATTCAGTGGCGATAACTTCTGCGCTCACATCACCGTCAACGATATCACAAATAGCCTTATAGTGGGCTTTCACGTTTTCCGTTCCGCTGATGCCTTCTTTAGCCATCAATGAAGGGTTGGTCGTTACCCCGTCAAGTACACCCAATTCCTGAGCTTCTGTAATCTGTTCAAGGTTCGCTGTATCAATGAAAAATTTCATGTGTTGTGGTATTGAATTTATTCATGATCAAAAGTAAGGCATTCCCGAGACTTTAGGGCACAAAAAAAGGCAAGCTACTCACATCACACCGCTACGACCGACTACCCTTGCTGCGTTCCCGCCCTGGGGGATTAAACAGGAGCTGGTTGTGTAGGACTTGCCCTAGAACAAATATAATTCGTTAAGTTGATTTCAACAATCATTTTAAATTCTTAATTTGC